>DAIUBZ010000063.1:0-4183 GCA_036846445.1 Sphingopyxis sp.
CGCGCGCCCGCGACAATGCCAGCGTCAGCCGCGATCTGGCGCTGGTTGCCGGGGTCGATGCCGATGCGGTGACGGTGGACAATGACAAGCGCCGGGCGGTGGTGCGGGCGCGGCCATTGCCTGCGGCCGGCCTTGCCACCTATCGGGCGCTGGAGGCGCGGCTGGCGGCGGCCCGTCCCGGCTGGACCATCATGCTGATCCCGCCGCCATTGCCGTTGCCGCCGGTGGCAATGGCGGGCGATGCGCTGGACCCCGGCTCCGCCGAGCCCTACGCCCTGCTGCTATGGGCGGCGCAGCGGGCGCAGTTGCCGCTCGACATCAGCGGTCAGGACGCGGCGGCGCTGGCGGCGCTGCTCACCAGCGAGGGGGTGGATGCTGCTGCCGTGAACCCCGCCGCCACCGGGCCGGCAACCGCACGCTGGCGGGCTCCCTCCGCCCAATAGGGCGGCTGCCCAGCGCATGGCGGAGCGGCGATCGCCGGGTTAATCCGCTGGCTCACGCCGGCGGCGCAGACCGCGCGGGGTGCGATTGCTCGGACTGGTTCAGCGCATTGATCGCGGCGTGGGTGCGGGCTTCGGCTTCGGCGCGGGGCAGGCCCGGCGGGATTGGGTCGCCGATGTGATAGGTGATTTCGCCCGGCCATTTCAGCCAGTTGCGCGCGGGATACACATGACCGGACCGCACCGCCACCGGCACCACCTCCACCCCCAGCATCCGGTAAATCCCCGCAAAACCGGCTTGCAGCGGCGGGGCCGCACCGGGGGCGACGCGCGTGCCCTCGGCAAACAGCACCAATGGGCGGCCATCGGCAATCATCGCCCGGGCGGCGGCCAGCATCGCCCGCATGGCGCGTGGGCCGCTGTCGCGTTCCACCGGGATCAGGCCATAGGCGCGGGCGACCCCGCCCCACACCGGAATGTCCAGCAATTCGGCCTTGGCAAACACGCCGGGCCGCCGGAACAACAGCGGCTGGTCAATCGTCTCAAATGCCGATTCATGTTTGAAGACATAGAGGCAGGGGCGGTCGGCCAACGCGCCGATCACCCGGACCCGCTGGCCCAGCACCCAGCGGCACAACCAGCGATGGGTGCGCGACCAGCCCCGCACGCAGGCGGTGCCCCACGGGGCATGGATTGGGGCCAGGGCCGCACCGCCCAGCGAAAACAGCGCGCTCATCGCCACAAAGCCTGTCCAGAACAGGGCCGAGCGCAGGGTGGTGAGCATGTGCGTCACAGCCCCAGCCAGCCGCCCGCCCGCGCGCCCAGATATTTGTGATATTCCCGCACCAGCGTGGCCAGATCGGGCTGGCTGCGCACGGCGTCAGCGGTGATCGTCACTTCGTGCCCCAACACCCGGCGCAATTCATATTCCGCCCGCCGCATATGCCAATCGGTGGTAATCAGGCGGATTGAGCGATATTTGCGCCGCGCCACCCAGGCGCTGACCTCCTGGGCGTTGGATTTTGTGTCCACTGCCTCGAACCCCAATGCCACGCAACAGGCAAATAGCGCCGGATCGCGGCGATATTCCGCCGCCAGTTCGCCGGGGCGCACGGTGCGATCCACTCCGCTGATCAGCACGCGCTGGGTATTGCCCGCCTCCAACTGCTCCAGCGCCCGGTCAATCCGCCCCGCCGCTCCGGTCAGCACGACGGTCGCATCCGATTTGCCCGGCGGCGCAGGCAGCGGCAGCAACAGGGCAAAGCCGGCAAAGCCCAGCACCCAGGCCAATATGGCCAGTGAGACAAGCCGCATGATCACAGCATTTTCCTCAGCGCCCGGCCCAGCGTCACCCGCGCAGTGACCCCAGCGAGCACGATCGCGGCGGCAGGCAGCAGCGTCAGGCCGGACCAGACCCACCACGGCCCGCCGTCGCTGGCCAGCAACCCGCTGGTCACATCGCCCAGCACCCACGCCAGCACTGCCATCACCAGCGCGGCCAGCACCGCCCCCAATCCGATGCCATAGGCGCTGTCGATGACAATCCGGCGCTGGACCAACCGGCTGATCTGGCGGTCGGTTGCTCCGATCAGGTGCAATATCTCGACACTGCCCTGATGCGACATCAGGGCGGCCCGCGCGGTCATCATCACCACAGCGGCGCTGGCCAGCGCCATCAACAGGATCAGCAGTCCCGCCAGCACCGCCAAAATCCGGATCAACCGCGCGACAGGTTCCAACCATTCGGCATGGGGGATCAGCCGGGCGCCCGGCGCATAACGGTCAATCAGCGCGCGCAACCGGGGCAGTTGCCGCGCGGTGTCGCCAATCAGGTCAATATCCACCAATGCGGGCAGCGGCAGCGCGCCGATGACCGGATCGGCCGCGCCATCGCTGGTGCCGCCGAACCAGCGGCCCATGATCGCCAGCATCTCATCACGCTCGACCGTGCGGGCGGCGGTCACAAATGGCGCGGCGGCGGCGGCGCGCCGCAAATTTCCCGCCTGCTCCGCCCGCATCACCGGGTCAGCCGCCACAATCTGCACGGTCACCCGGCCCGCGATGTTGCTGCTGATCGCGGCAGCGGATTGGGCCAGCACGGCCGCCGCCGCCGCCGCCAGCAAGGTCAGGAACATCAGCAGCGCCAACACCCAGGGCGTCGGACCCTGTAACCGGCCGGCGGGCAGCATGGAACGGTGGGCGGGGGGAACGGCGGGAATGATCATGGCTGCACCCTAAACCCGGCTGGCTGGCGGATAACGCAGGGCGCCGGTGGGATCGGCCAACCGCCCCTTTTCCAGCCGCATCATCTGGCTGCCCGCAATCCGGCCAATCAGGTGCAGATCGTGGGTGGCCACCACGACGGTCGTGCCCAGCCGATTGAGCGATTCAAACAGGCCCAGCAGCCGCTGCGCCATGTCGGGATCGACATTGCCGGTGGGTTCGTCGGCGATCAGCAATTGCGGGCGGGCGATCACCGCGCGGGCAATCGCCACCCGCTGTTGCTCGCCGCCCGACAGCGTCGATGGCCGGGCATCGGCGCGGGGGGCCAGGCCGATCCAGTTCAGCATTTCGTCCACCGGCCCGGCCAGCGCGGCTTCGTCCACCCCATGGACCCTGAGCGGCAGGGCGATATTGTCGCGGGCGGACAGATGGTCGATCAGGCGAAAATCCTGAAACACCACGCCAATCCGCCGCCGGAACCCCGGCAAGCGCTGGCGCGGCATTGTCACCACATCCTCGCCAAACAGCCGGACCTGGCCCCGGCTGGCGCGCTGGGCCAGATAGAGCAATTTCAGCAGCGAGCTTTTGCCCGCCCCCGACGGCCCCGTCAGGAAATAAAATCCCCCGGCCTGAAGCGAAAAGCTGACATCGGCGAGCACCTCATTTTCCGGGCCATAGCGCAGCCCAACCCGGTCAAACTCCACCACCGGGCCGCTGTTTGCCGCCGATGCAAAGGGGGGGGTGGACGCGGCGTTGCTCATGCTGCCAGCCTGTTGCATGGGCATTGGCCAAGGTAAAGACCCGACTGGAAAAGCGGGCCGACGGGCGATCGATGCTTGCCACAGCCGCGCCAGCCGTGTTTAGGAAAAATTGATGATCCTCGCCTGTCCCTCCTGCCACAGCCGCTATGCCGTGCCTGACAGCGCGATTGGCCCCACCGGGCGGACCGTGCGCTGTGCAAATTGCGGCCACAGTTGGTTTCAGCAACCAGCGGCCGCAGCGCCAGCGGCGGTGATGCCAATAGCGCCGGCTGCATCCGTCCCGGCGGCGGTCGCCGACCCCGCGCCGGTGGCCGCTGCGCCGATGGCACCGCCCCCCACCGCCACCCGCACCGCGCCGCCGGCCGACCCGCCGCTGCCGTTTCGCCGGGCGCGGCGCAATCCGGCGCGCCGCTGGACGGTTTTGGCGGGGCTGGCCGCGCTGGTGATGGTCGGGATCGGCGGCAGCGTCGCCGCCTTTGGCCTGCCCCACTGGGCGCAGGGGCTGAACCCCTTTGCCGTCGGCAATGAACCGGATCTGGTGATCGAACTGCCCGCGTCGCCCGATTACCGCGAACTGGCGGATGGGACGATCTATTTTGCCGCCAGCGGCACGGTGATCAACCCCACTGACCGGGAACAGGCGGTGCCGCCGATTTTGGCGGAATTGCGCGACGATCAGGGCACGATTGTCTATAGCTGGACAATCAAGCCGCCGGTGCGGACCCTGCCGCCCAATGAAAAGGCGGCGTTCAGCGAGGC
>DAIUBZ010000063.1:4283-8971 GCA_036846445.1 Sphingopyxis sp.
ATCGGCATCCAGATCGAAGCGATAGCCCCGGGTCGCCGCCTCTGGCCGCCCCGAGCCATCCTCGATCAATGGCCGCACCCCGGCATAGCTCCACACCACATCCGCCGGGGTCACGGGGTCCCGAAAATAGCTGGTGGCCGCATCGCACAAATAGGCGATTTCGGCCGCGCTGGCGGCAATTGGCTCGCCGGGTTGATGGTCGGCATCGGTGGTGCCGATCAGGGTGAAATCGCGTTCATAGGGGATGGCGAAAAATATCCGCCCATCGGGGTTCTGGCAAAAATAAGCCCGGGCATCGGGCAGGCGGCGGCGGATGACAATATGCGACCCCCGCACCAGCCGCATCCCCAGCCCGGCCCGGATCCCGGCCCGGTTCAGCAGGTTGAGCACCCCCGGCCCGGCGGCATTGACGATGGTTCGGGCGGTGATGATCCGGGTTTGTCCATCTGGACGGACCAGGTCAACCGACCAGCCATCGGCCCGGCGCACCAACCGAACCGCGCGGTGGCGCGGCAGGATCAGCGCGCCGCGCCGCGCCGCATCGCGGGCGTTCAGCACCACCATCCGCGCATCATCGACCCAGCAATCGCTATATTCGAACCCATGGGCAAAGCGGGGGTGCAGCGCCGCGCCCGCCGGGTCCTGGGCCAGCTTCAGCCCCCGCGCAGGCGGCAGCAATTTGCGCCCGCCAATATGGTCATACAGGAACAGCCCCAGCCGGATCAGCCAGCGCGGGCGCAATTCCGGGTGGTGCGGCAGCACAAAGCGCAGCGGCCAGACGATGTGCGGGGCCATGGCCCACAGCCGCTCGCGCTCCACCAGCGCCTCGCGCACCAGCGCGAATTCATAATGTTCCAGATAGCGCAGTCCGCCATGGATCAGCTTGGTTGACGCCGACGAAGTGCCGCTGGCCAGATCATCCGCCTCCACCAGCGCCACCCGCGCGCCGCGCCCGGCGGCATCGCGGGCAATGCCGGTGCCGTTGATCCCGCCGCCGATTACCAGCACGTCAAATTCGGCGGGTGCGGACAGACGGGTCACAGCGTCATCGCCGCCGCCAGTGCCAGGCAAAAGCTGGTCGCGCTGGCCACCACAATCGGCGCGATGCTGCGCCACCCCTGACCCACCAGCAATTGCAGTCGCGCTTTCATCGCCGTGCTGACAATCGCCAGCGTCAGCAAAATCTGCGCGCCGGTCGCGGCAGTATCGCGCACCACCGGCGGCACCGGCAGCAGCGAATTGGCGGTCATCACCCCGGCAAAGGCGATGATGAACCAGGGCAGCCCCAGCGGCAGCCGCGCCGCGCCGCCGCCCCCGCCGCCCCCCCCGCCGTTCGCCCGCGCCAGCCACAGGGCCAGCAGCAGCATCAGCGGTGCCAGCAGCGCCACCCGCGCCAATTTGACCACGGTCGCCACCCCGCCGGCCTCTGGCGACACGGTATAGCCGCCGCCCAGCGCCTGCGCGACGTCGTGGATCGCCGCGCCGGTCAGGAAACCGGCCTGCACATCGGTCAATTGCAATTGCACCGCCAGCAGTGGATACAGCGCCATCGCGGCGGCGCTGGCCATGGTGATGCCGACCAGTATCGCGGTAAAGCGGGTTTGATCCACCCGGTCCTTGCCCAGCAGGCCATAAATCGCCAGCGCCGCCGACGCGCCGCAAATGGCCGTCGCCCCGCCCGCCAGCCAGCCGACATCGCGGCTTTGCCGAAACCACGGCGCGGTCCACACCGCCGCGCCGATGACCGCCGCCATAATCCCGATGAGCAGGGCAAATGGCCACAGGCCCAGCGCCGCCAATTGGCTGAGCGTGACCTTCATGCCCAACAGCACAATTCCCAGCCTGAGCCCGGTTTGCGACAGGGCGTCCAGCCCGGCGTGGGTGCGGGCATCGTGCGACACAAAGCTGAGCGCCAGCCCCAACAGCAGCCCCATCAGCACCAGCGGCGGACCATAATGATCCGACAGCCACGCCGCCGCCAGCGCCGTCGCCCCGGCCACTGCCAACCCCGGCAAATAATCCCGCACCCGCACCCGCCGGGTGGGCGCGGCCAGCATCAGTTCGCCATAGAGATCGGCGGCCATTGGCATGCTGTTGTCTTGCGTTGTCATATCCTCCGCCTATAAAGTGGGACGGCGGCAAAACCAAGCAAAAGCCGGGCAATGATGCGGGCCGCCGATGGGGAGAGAAACATGGGCCAGGTGGCATTCACGCTCGTCAGCTGTGCGGCGTGCATGGCGCTGGTGGCATGGCTGAGCTGGCTGAAAACCCGGGGCACTGTGGCCAGCGCCGATGGCTATTTTCTGGCCGGGCGCGGCCTGTCGGGCGTGTTTATCTGTGGCTCGCTGCTGCTCACCAATTTGTCGGCAGAGCAGTTGATCGGCCTCAACGGCTCTGCCTATAGCGCCAATTTGTCCAGCATGGCGTGGGAAGTGACGGCGGCGCTGGCGATCATCGTCATGGCGCTGCTGTTCCTGCCCCGCTATCTGGGCGGCGCATTTTCCACCTTGCCGGAATTTCTGCAAAGCCGCTTCGACGATGATGTGCGGCGGATGACGGTGATTTTGTTCATGGTCGGCTATGCGCTGATTACCATTCCCGCCGTGCTTTATGCGGGCGGGGTGGCGGTGCTGAAATTGTTCGACGTGCCCAGCTTGTTGGGGCTGGACCCCAGCGCGGCGCTGGTGGTGACCATTGCCGTGATTGGCGTGATTGGCGCGATTTATGCGATTTTCGGCGGTCTGATGGCGGTGGCGGTGTCGGATACGATCAACGGCATCGGGCTGTTGATGATCGGCGTGCTGGTGCCGGTACTGGGCTTTTACGCACTGGGCGGTGGGGACTTTGTCACTGGGCTGACGGTGGTCGCCACCACCAACCCCGAGAAGCTGAACGCGATCGGCGCGGCCACCGACCCGACACCATTTGGCACGATTTTCACCGGCATGATTTTGGCCAATCTGTTTTACTGGGGCACCAACCAGGTGGTGATCCAGCGGGTGCTGGGCGCATCCAGCCTGGCCGAGGGGCAAAAGGGGGTGTTGTGGTCGGGGTTTTTCAAGATTTTGGTGCCGTTCATGATGATGCTGCCCGGCATCATCGCCTTTCACCTCTATGGGCCGGGGCTGGCCAGCATGGATTTGGCTTATCCCCAATTGGTCAATGACCTGCTGCCCAAATGGCTGGCGGGCTTTTTTCTGGCGGTGCTGCTGGGCGCGGTGTTTTCCTCGTTCAACTCGCTGCTGAACAGCGCGGCGACGCTGTTTTGCCTGGATGTCTATCAACCGCTCAAGCAACGCCCGGTCAGCGACACCGAATTGATCCGGGTGGCGAAATGGGCGTCGGTGGTGATTGCGCTGTTTTCCTTCGTTGCCGCGCCGTTGCTGCAATATTCGCCCGATGGACTGTTTCAACTGATCCGGCGCTTTACCGGCTTTTACAATATCCCGGTGATTGCAATTGTGCTGGTGGGGCTGTTTACCCGCTATGTCCCGCCGCTCGGCGCGAAGCTGGCAATTGGCTTTCACGTCATTGCTTATGGGATATTGACCTTTGTTTGGGTGCCGCCGGTGCATTTCATCCACATCTACGCAATTTTGTTCGCGATTGAGGTGGCAATGATGCTGATGTGCGGGCGGCTGCGCCCCACCATCACCCCCTATCGCTTTGTTCCCGCACCACAGGTGGACATGACCCCGTGGCGCGGCGCGTTGCCCACTGCGATCGTCCTGGTTGCCTGTGTGGTTGCGGTCTATCTGGTGTTTTCGCCGCTGGGGCTGGCGGGCGGCAATGGCGCAAACCTGCCCGCCATGCTGGCCGGGGTGGCCGGGGTGACGGCGCTGCTGTGCTGGGCCGCGCTGGCCCGGTGGCGCGAGCGTTATGACGCCGCGGTCAACCGGCTGATGCAGCCGCCTGCCGCGCCCTGACATCAGCCTGCTGAAAAAAAAGGCCGCCCCGGCGATCACCGGGGCGGCCCGTCATTGGCCGGATGCGGCGCGCGGGATTACCCGCCAAAGCCCAGCCGCAGCGTCGCGCCAAAATAGCGGTCGGCATCGCGGGGAATATGCAGCCGCTGTCCGCCCGAGGTGTTCAGCAGCACATAGCTGGTGTTGCCGATGTTGCGGGCGTGGAAGGTCAGGCGATATTTGTCATCGGGATCGGAAATGCCGATGCTGGCATTCCAGATGCCATAGCCGTCGATTGGCCCGGCATTGCCCAGATCGGAAAATTGATCGTCCGTCCAATTGTAGGTGGTACCGAGATACAGGCGGCCAAAGCCCACGTCCGCCTCATAATTGCTGCCCAGTGCGATATTCCATTCCGGCGCCAGCGGCAATTTGGTGCCGTTCAGCGCGCTGGGTGCATTGGTGGCGGGGTTGGGGTTGAACGCCCGCACCTTGGCATCGGCATAGACCACACTGGCGGTCAGGTCCCAGCCGGGCAGCGGGTTGAACGCCGCGTCCACCTCAAAACCTTGCGTCCGCACATTGCCCGCGTTGGTCAGATTGGTGATGACTGCGCCGTTCAGCAGGACGAAATTATTCGCCTGAAACCCCTTATAATCCGCCAGAAAGCCCGCAATATTCAACTGCACCCGCCCATCGGCAAAGCGGGATTTAATCCCCACTTCATAGGCGTTTGACGTTTCTTCATCAATCGGCACCGAATTGTTCGGCGCGGTGTGGTTG
>DAIUBZ010000064.1:0-8911 GCA_036846445.1 Sphingopyxis sp.
GCGAGCAAATCGCGCCGCCGCATCATCCGCCCATCCTCGCTTTGGCCGCATAATAGTCGCGCAGCACCGCCCACGCCAATTTGCGCTCGCCGGTTTCCGCAATCAGCCCTTTGCGATTCCAAAATTGCTGATGCTTGCCGTGCCAGCGGCGGGGCGAGCGAAAATCCTTGAGCAGCCACGGCGACACTCCGACACATCCGGGGGTGCGATCGACCAGTTTCAGCGTTTCTTCATACAGCCAGGCCTGAAACTCCTCGGTCCACAATTGCGCGCGAGGGCCACGGGTGCCGTGGCGGGCGTCCGCGCCAAATTCACTGAAAATCAATGGTTTGGCAAACTTACTTGAGAAACGGACTTCACTGATCTGGTCGGGGCGGCGGGATGAATACCATGCCTCATATTGGTTGACCGCAATCACATCCAGGTCGGCGGCAATCGGATCTTCGACGACAAAATGGCTCTGGCCGTCCTTGGCCCCGCCGACATCGACATTTTTGTTGAGCGCAGCGGTCAGCAACCTTGTCGGGTCCAGCGCCCGGGCGGCGGCGATCAGCGCGCGCAGGAACCGCGTGCGCGGCTCCTCCACCGGGGTTTCGTTGGCGACTGACCATAGGGCGATGCTGCACCGATTGCGGTCGCGGCGGATCATGTCGGTCAGCATCGCGGTCGCTGCCGCCAGCGTATGGGCGCTGCCATAGGCGATATGCTCCCAATAGACCGGCACCTCAGCCCAGACCAGCAGGCCCAATTCGTCCGCCACCCGCAGCGTCACCTCGCCATGGGGATAATGGTCCAGCCGGACAAAATTGCCCCCCAGCGCCTTCGCCTCGCCGAGCAGCCGCCGGGCGTCCGCCTCGCTCATCCGGCGGGTGCCGACGGGGCCAATCGGTTCCTCGTGCAGCGATATGCCGCGCAGCCAGATGGGCGCGCCGTTCAGCAAAATCTGCTCGCCCGCCACCGCCACGCTTTTCAGGCCAATGCGGTCCATCAACGTATCGCTGGCGCAGGTGACGGCAAAATCATGCAGCACCGGCGCATCCGGCGACCACAGCGCCAGCGACCGGGGCCGCCGGGCGCGCAGGTCCAGCGTGCCGTCCGCGCCGGTCACGCCGCTCAGCCGCAGCGCGCCCAGCCGCACCACCACCGCCATCCCCGCCGCATCCGGTCCCGCCAGTTCCACCCGCACCGTCACGTCGCGGCCATCCAGCCGCACCACCGCATCCTCAATCCGGGTCGCGGGTGTCACCGCCAGCCAGATCGACCGCGTGATCCCGCCATAATTTTGCCAATCGGTATAATCGGTCGGCACCGCCTCGGCATGGTGGCGGCTGTCGGCGCACACGGTAATCGCCTGTTCTCCGCCGGTGATGCGGTCGGTGATGTCGATGGCAAAGGGGGTGAAGCCGCCCTCATGTTCGCCAATTCTCGTACCATCCAGCCAGATGGTCGCATGGTAATTGACCGCATCAAAGGCCAGATGCACCCGCTCGCCCAGCCCGCGCGGCGGCGCGGTGAAGGTGCGGCGAAAGTAAACGGGGCCATCATACCACAGCAATTCCGGCGACTGGCTGTTCCAATCGGTCGGCAATGTCATCACCGGGCTGTCGTCCCAGCTATATTCCACCAGCGGCCCGGTGGCGGGCGGGCGAAAATCGCGCCAGAATGTCCGGCGCTGGTTGTTGCCCCGCTTGCCCGCGTCAAACGGATCAAGGATATAGCGCCATGGCCCATCCAGACTGACCCGCCGCCGCGCGGGCAAATGGAGCAGCGGCCGGGCCTGCGCCGCCAGATCAGCGCGCGGGCCGGTGCCGCTGGGCACGGCACCGGCGGGCAGCGCGGACGCCAGCGCCGCAAGCCCCGCCCCGGCCAGAAATTGCCGCCGGGTCGCGGTCATGCGCCGCCGCCGGGAAATGCCGCCAGATAGGCGGCCAGAAAGCGCGCGGCAAACGGGCTGCCCAAATCGCGCACGATGAGCGGGCGGGTGCCGCCCCGCCCCCGTTTTACCCGATGTTCCACCACCAGACCGCGCAAATTGGGATCAGGATGGTCCGTGGCGTAGCGATTGGCGAGCAGCCAGCGCGCCGCGCCGTGAATCTGCGCGTCAAATTCGTGGTGGCCCAGCGCCCGCAGCTCCAGCCACAACAGCCCGGCAAAGGCGGTGGCCGAGCCGGTCGGCGATTCCCGCCCCGCCGTGCCATCGGCATTTTGGACATAGTCAAAACTGCCATCCGCGCGCATCATCCGCACATTGGCCCGCGCCGTCGCCAGCGCCGCCGCCAGCAGCGCCGGGTCCGCCTGTTGCCGGTGGCTGCGCAGCATCGCCTCGGCATTCCAACTGTTGAACCGGGGATGCACCCCGCCGGTTTCGGGATTATTGGGTTCAAACTCCATCCACAGGCCGTTGGCCGACTGGCGCGCGGCGGTGCGCTGGGCCAGATCGCGGTCCCGCTCGCACAGCCAGGTCTCGCGGCTGTGCAGACAGGCGTCCAGAAATGGCGATCCCTCGATATTCGGGCGGGCCACCTGGGTCACGCTGGCCCGCTCCACATCATGGTGCGGCGATTTGTCGGTCCAGATTTTGGCGGTGGCAAAGCCCGGCCCCGGTTCGATGATATTGTAATACAGCCCCGGGTGGCCCGGCACCTGCATATGGGTCGCCAGCCAGCGGATCGCGCGGGTGGCCACATCGGCATAGCGCGGATCGCCGGTCACCCGGCTCAAGCGAAACAGGCCCGGCGTGCCATTGCCGACGGTGGTAAAGTTGATGAGCGCGCCCAACCGGTCGCCGTGGGCGGCGTTGATCATCCCCGCCAGCGGGCCATCCTTGATTTCCAGCCCGACCCAAAAATCGCCCGCCTGCCGCGCTTTGGCCAAAAACCGCGCCTCGCCGGTGGCGGCGTGGGCGGACAACAGCCCCTCAATCGCCTGGCCAACATGCCACGCGACCTCATATTCGGTCCAGCGCCCGGCCAGCGTGTCATAATCGCCGCGCGCGCGCCCGGTTTCGTCGAGCACGACATTCGCAATGCTGTCGCCGATTTCCACCAGCGCCGCGCGGACCTCCGCCGCTGGCACGGGAGCCGCCACCGGGGCGGCCACTGGCGCGCTGGCCGGGGCAGCGTGGGCCGGGCCGGTCAGCCCGGCCCCGGCCAACAGCGCCGCGGCGAGGCGGCGGCTCACATTGCTGCTCCCGGCACCCAGGGCACAAATTCAAAGTCACCCACGCCAAGCTGCTCGGATTTGCTAGGGGTGCCGCTGGCCAGCGCCAGCAGCGCGGCGAACACCTCTGCCCCCAATTCATCCAGGGTGGCGGTGCCCGCGATCAACTGCCCACAATCCACATCAATATCATCGGCCATCCGCGCCGCCATCGCGCTGTTCGAGGCCAGTTTCAGCGTCGGCGCGGGCACCGATCCGAACACCGACCCGCGCCCGGTGGTAAAGGCGATCAGATTGGCCCCGCCCGCCATTTGACCAGTGGCGGAACAGGGGTCATAGCCCGGCGTGTCCATGAAGGTCAGCCCCGGCTGGTCGACGGGCGCGCCATAATCGACCACTGCGGCCAGCGGACTGGTTCCCGCCTTGGCCACCGCGCCCAGCGATTTTTCCAAAATGGTGGTGATGCCCCCCGCGATATTGCCGGGCGAGGGGTTGTTGTCGAGGTCGGCCCCGCTGGCGGCGGCATAATCCTGCCACCACGCCAGCCGCTCGGCCAGCGCGGCGGCGACACCGGGCGCGGTCGCCCGGCGCAGCAACAAATGTTCCGCGCCAAAAATCTCGGGCGTTTCCGACAATATCACCCGCCCCCCGGCGGCCACCAGCAAATCCGCCGCCCGGCCCAGCGCCGGATTGGCGGTCAGCGCGCTATAGCCATCCGACGCCCCGCATTGCAGGCCAAGGGTCAGGTGGCTGGCCGACACCGGCTGGCGCACCACCGCATTGGCGCTGGCCAACCGTGCGTTAACCCAGGCAATGCCCGCGTCAATCGCCGCCCGGGTCCCGCCGCTGCCCTGAATATCCAGCACGCCCAGCCGGTCATCATCGACCACCAGCCCCTGGTCAGCCACCAGTGCGGCGATCTGATTGACCTCACACCCCAGGCCGACGATCAGCACGGCGGCAAAATTGGGGTGGCGGGCATAGCCCGCGATGGTGCGGCGCAAATTGGCAATCCCCTGCCCCGCCTTGGCCATGCCGCAGCCGCTGCTGTGGGTAAATGCGGCCACGCCGTCGATGGCGGGATAATCCGCCAGCGCAGGCCCGCGAAAATGATCGGCGATCCGCCGGGCCACCGTGGCGGAGCAGTTCACACTGGTCAGCACCGCGATATAGTTGCGGGTGGCGACCCGCCCGTCGGCGCGGACAATGCCCATGAATTCCGCCGGACGCGGCGCAGGCCACACCGCCCCGCCCGGCACGACATCGCCGCGCTGGCCGGGGGTGAAGTCCAGATTGTGGACATGGACATGCGCGCCCGGGCGGATGTCGCGGCGCGCGGTGCCGATCATCTGGCCCAATTTCAGCACCGGCGCGCCCGCCGCCACCGCCGCCACCGCAAATTTGTGGCCCGCCGCAATCGGCTCGACCAGCGTGACCCCCGCAAGCGGCTGGTCGCCCGCGGCCAGATCGGCAATGGCGGTCGCAACATGGTCGGCGCGGTGGGCGTGAATGGCCCTCATGCCAGCGCCTCGACCCCAGCGACCAACCGGGCCAGCCCATCGCGCACTGCCCCCACCAGCCACGGCGCCCCGGCCACATCGCCGAACACCGGGGCAAAGCCGCACCCCGCCGCCGCCAGTGCAGTGATGTCGCCGCCCGCCGCCGCGCCAATCGCCCGCAATTCATCGGCCAGCGGATCATTCAGATGCGGGCCGGTCAGGTGCAACAGCCACGCCGCAATCCCCGCCGCCGCCGCATGGCTGGCCACCCCCAATTCCCGCGAATCAACCAGCGTCCCGACCAGCCGCTGCGGCAATTTTTGCGAGCCATCCATTGCGATCTGGGCGAGCTGATGGCCGAGCGCCCGATTGGCAAAGCGCGCCGCCAATTGATCGGCATAGGCCGCCGGGTCCAGTCCCGGCACATGCGGCAGCGTCGCCGCCGCCTCTGTCATCAGCGCATCGACCAGCACCCGGATTGACGGATCGGCAACCGCCTGATCAACCGTGACATGGCCGCGCGCCAGCCCGGCATAGGCAATCAGCGAGTGGCTGCCGTTCAGCATCCGCAATTTTGCGAGTTCAAACGGGGTGACATCGGCGACCAATTGCGCGCCAACCCGGTCCAGCGGGGGCCGCGCCCCGGCAAAATCATCTTCGATCACCCACTGCGAAAATGGCTCAGCCTTGACCATCGCGGCATCGTCCACGCCCAGCACGGCGGCCAGCGCCGCGCGGTCGTCGGCGGTCGTGGCCGGGACAATCCGGTCGATCATGCTGGATGGAAACCGGACATTGGCGGCAATCCACGCCGCCAGATCCGGGGACTGCGCCGCCGCAACCGCCGCGACAATCCCGCCCAGCACCCGGCCATTGTGGGGCAGATTGTCGCACGACAACAATGTGACCGGGCCAGCGCCTGCCGCCATGCGCGCCGCCAGCCCGGCGACCAGAAATCCGGGCAGGCTGCGCGGCGCATCGGGATTGGCCAGATCATGGCCAATATCCGCGTGGCTGGTCAGCAATTTGCCGGTCGCAGGATCGTGGCAATAGCCTTTTTCGGTGACGGTCATCGTGACCAACTGGACATCTGGGCTGGCCAGCAGGGCGATGATTGCGGCGCTGTCCGCGCCCGCCACCAGCACGTTGCTGACACAGCCGATCACCGCATATTGGTCGCCGTCGCTGTCCCGCTCCACCACGGTATACAGCCCGTCCTGCGGGTTCATCTGGTCCGCCACCGATGCCGAGCGCAGCGATACGCCGACCACGCCCCATGCCGTCTCGCCGCTGCGCGCCAGCGCGTCAAAATACCAGGCCTGGTGCGCGCGGTGAAACGCGCCAATGCCGAAATGCACCACCCCGGGTTTCAGCGCCGCCCGGTCATAATCGGGGCGGGCAACATGGTCGGGGAGCCCGGCCAATGCCGCCTGATTCAGCCGCTTGCTCACAATTTATAGGCCTTTTTCGCGAGATTATACGCCAGATCGACCACCAATTCCTCGGCATCGGCCAATTCCAGCCGGTGGTCGGCGACCAGCGTCGCCAGCCAATCGCAATCCATCCGCCGCGCGACATCGTGCCGCGCCGGGATCGACAAAAAGGCGCGGGTGTCATCGTTGAACCCGACCGTGTTGTAAAAACCAGCGGTTTCGGTGGTCATCTGCCGGAAACGGCGCATCCCCTCCGGACTGTCGTGGAACCACCAGCTTGGCCCCAGCCGCAGCGCGGGATAATGGCCCGCCAGCGGGGCCAATTCGCGGGCATAGACACTCTCGTCCAGCGTGAACAGGATGATGGTCAGGTCGGCCCGATTGCCGACCCGGCTCAGCAGCGGCTGCAACGCCCGAACATAATCGGTGCGCGTGGGGATATCGGCTCCCTTGTCACGGCCATAGCGGGCGAAAATCGGGCCATTGTGGTTCCTGAGGCTGCCGGGGTGGATTTGCATCACCAGCCCGTCATCGATGCTCATCAGCGCCATTTCGGTCAGCATCTGGGCGCGGAACAATTCCGCATCCGCCGCGCTGACCGGCCCGGCGGCCACCCGGGCAAACAGCGCCGCCGCATCCGCCGGTGCCAGATCGGCGGTCGCAGCGGTCGGGTGGCCATGGTCGGTGCTGGTTGCGCCCATGGCGGCGAAAAACGCGCGCCGCTGGCGCAGCGCCGCCAGATAGCCGGCATAGCCCATCACATCTTCGCCGGTCATCTCGCCCAGCCGGACCAGATTGGCGTGAAACCCCTCATAATCCGGGTCGAGCACCGGGTCGGGCCGGAACGCGGTAATCACCCGCCCGCCCCATTCGCCGCTGGCATTGGCGGCCCGCACCGCCGCATGGTGCGCCAGATCGTCGAGCGGCGATTCGGTGGTGGCAATCACCTCGATATTGAAGCGGTCAAACAGGGCGCGGGGGCGGAACGCCGGGCTGGCCAGCGCGGCGTCAATCACGTCATAATAATGGCGGGCCGTGGCGGCGCTCAGCCGCACATCCAGGCCAAAGCCCTCGGCAAATACCCAGTCCAGCCACATCCGCGACGGGGTGCCGCGAAACAGATGATAGTTGCTGGCAAAAATGTCCCACACGTCGCGCGGGTCCACGTCGGCGCGGCTGCCATCGGCGGCGGGCACCCCCAGCGCGTCAAGCGGGATGCCCTGTGAATAGAGCATGCGATAGACATAATGGTCAGGTTCGATGAACAGCGCCGATGGATTGGCGAAATTTTCATTGCCCGCAAACCACATCGGGTCGGTGTGGCCATGGGGAGAGATGATCGGCAGGGCGCGCACCCGTTCATACAGGCCGCGGGCAATACCCCGAATTTCGGCCTGCGGCGAAAACAGCCGGTCGGGGTTCAGGCGAAGTGGCTGGCTCAAAAATTGCATCCTTTGTGGCATAAGTGACGAGTTGGCCGGACGATTGCCGGCTGGCGCAGGGGAGCGGGCGGCAAACCCCTCCCGCGCAGATTATCCCGGCTGACGGAACCGCGACCGGGTCTGGCGGGCCAGTGCCCGCGCCTCCTCAATCGCCTCGACCTCGGTGGCGTCGAGCAGATAGTCGAGCACCCGCGCCAAATGGCTGCGCATCGCCGCGCGCGCCGCCGCCGGATCGCGCTGGCGCAGCGCCTCGACAATCGCGACATGCTCGTCCACCACCGGCACATAGCCCTTGGCGCGGGATTTTTCGAAAATGCGGATACATTGCGGCGACCGGTTGCGGATCACCCACAATTGCTCGACAATCGCCACCAGCGCGCTGTTGCGGCTGAACCGGGCGATGCTTTCGTGAAATTGCTGATCGACCAATTCGCCGCCGCCGCGCGGATTGGCCCGGGCCATGTCGGCCAGCAACTGGTCCAGCTCCGCCACTTCGCTGTCGGTAATATGCACCGCCGCCAGCGCCGCCACCTCCCCCTCGACCTGCAACCGTGCCTCGGTCAGCTCAAACGCGCCAATGTCCATCACCGCCGGCGCATTTTTCGGCGCCAGCCGGGTCACATAAACGCCGCTGCCCACCCGCACCTCGACCAGCCCATCAATTTCCAGCGCAATGATCGCCTCGCGGATCGTCGGGCGGCTCACCTCAAATTGCGTGGCCAGTTCGCGTTCGGCGGGCAATCGCTCGCCCTTGCGATATTGCCCGCCCAGAATCGCGCGCGACAACCGCTCGGCGACACTTTGATACAGGCGGGCCGATTTGTGGATGTTGGCGGCGGGTTTATCCGTTGACATGATTCTGCTTATCCCTCTGCATCCGACCATCGGGGCATTAACCCGCATTTTGGTAAGGTCAATATCACGCGCTTGACAGACCAATTAACACGGACCATGACAAGCGGCAACTGCTTATCCGGGGCTGGGGTGAGCGTTGGTCGCCGCATGGGCCGACGGCATAACAGGTCGCAAGTTCAGGGAGGGTGACAGTGAAAATCACAAACGCGCGGGTGGTCGTAACCTGCCCGGGCCGGAATTTTGTGACGTTGGTCGTTGAGACCGACACTGGCTGGTCCGGCATTGGCGATGCAACGCTGAATGGCCGTGAACTGGCGGTGGCCGCCTATCTGACCGATCATGTCATCCCGGCGCTGATTGGCATGGACGCCCGGCGGATCGAGGATATCTGGCAATATTTTTACCGCGGTGCCTATTGGCGGCGCGGCCCGGTGACGATGCGGGCGATTGCGGCGGTTGACGTGGCCCTGTGGGATATCAAGGCCAAGGCGGCGAATATGCCGCTTTACGACCTGCTGGGCGG
>DAIUBZ010000065.1:0-8818 GCA_036846445.1 Sphingopyxis sp.
CGGATATTGGCGATGACCCGCGCGCCCGATGCCTCGCGCCCCTCGACTGTGGCCGAGCCCAGATGCGGCAACAGCACGACATTGTCGAGCGCCAGCAGCCGGGGATCGACCGCCGGTTCATGGTTATAGACGTCCAGCCCCGCCCCGGCGATGCGGCGCGTCGCCAGCGCCGCGATCAACGCATCCTCGTCCACCAGATCGCCGCGCGCGGTGTTGATGACATAGGCGGTGGGGCGCAGCATGGCGATGCGCGCCGCGCTCAGCATCCCCTGGGTTTCCGGGGTGCTGGGGCAATGCAGGCTGATGATATCGCTGCTGGTCAGCAGGCTGTCGAGGCTGCCGTGCCACACCGCGCCCAGCCCCTCCTCCGCCGCCGGGGGCAGGCGGCGGCGGCCGTGATAATGGATCGCCAGCCCGAATGCCCGCGCCCGCGCCGCCACCGCCAGACCAATGCGGCCCATGCCCACAATACCCAGCGTCTTGCCGCCGACCTTGTGGCCCAGCATCGCGCTGGGTGCCCAGCCGGTCCAGCCGCCGCTGCGCATCAGCCGTTCGCCCTCCGCCAGCCGCCGGGGCACCGACAGGATCAGCGCCATGGTCAGGTCAGCGGTATCGTCGGTGAACACGCCCGGCGTGTTGGTGACGATGATCCCGCGCGCCCGGGCCGCGTCCAGATCAATATGGTCCACGCCCGCGCCAAAATTGGCGATCAGCCGCAGCCGGTCGCCCGCCGCCGCAATCACGCCCGCATCAATCCGGTCGGTAACGGTGGGCACCAGCACATCGGCGGATTGCACCGCTGCGATCAGCGCATCGCGGCCCAGCGGGACATCGTCGGGCGACAGGCTGGCATCGAACAATTCCGCCATTCGGGCCTCCACCGCCGCCATCAATTGGCGGGTGACGATCAGGCGGGGCCGTTTGGGCCGGGGCAGGGTGTCGGGCATGGCCGGACGATAGAGCCGGGGCAGCCCGCCGGGTCAAGCATTTTAGGCACGGGATTGATCCACAAAATCCGGCGCGCCACCGGTTGTCAAAGGCGGGCGAAACTGGCTATGCGTTAACCATGATAAAAATCATGGGCGCAGCCGCAGCACTGGCGGCAACAGTGGTGATTGGCATGGGCGGCGCTGGTGGCGGGGCGGCCGCTCAGTCGCGCGGGATTGGCAGCGGGGGCGGTGCGGGCGATTTGCCCTATTGGGCCTCGATCGCGGTTGATGAGGCGCGGATGCGCAAAGGGCCATCACCGGACGTGCCGGTCTTGTGGGAATATCGTCGGCGCGATTTGCCGGTAAAGGTGGTGGGCCGCCATGAAAATTGGCGCAAGGTCGTCGATCCCGATGGCGCCGAGGGGTGGATGGCCGCCCGGCTGTTGTCGCGCACCCCCACCGCGATTGTGGTGGGCGAGGCGCGGCCGCTGCGCGAAGCACCCAGCGCTCAGGCCGCCATTGCCTATCGCGCCGAACCCGGCGTGGTCGGCCGGATCAGCGACTGCGCCAATGGCTGGTGCCTGTTCGATGTCAAGGGGCGGCGCGGCTGGGTTGAGGCCGACCATGTCTGGGGCGCGGTCGCGGGCTGACCCGGCGGCCCCGCCCGGTGCCGCCCCGCCACGGTTCAGATCATCAATCCAGATTCGGGCGCAGCCACCGCCGTGCGGTGTCCAGATCAACGCCGCGCCGCGCCGCATAATCGGCCAGTTGGTCCTCGCCCACCCGCGCCACGCCGAAATAGGCCGATTGCGGGTGGCCAAAGTAAAATCCGCTGACCGCTGCGGTCGGGAACATCGCGAAATTTTCGGTCAGTTCCAGCCCGGTCGCCGCCGGGGCGCCCAGCAAATCGAACAAAATCGGCTTCAAACTGTGGTCGGGACAGGCCGGATAGCCCGGCGCGGGGCGGATGCCGCGATATTCCTCGCGGATCAGCGCATCATTGGTCAATTGCTCACCGGGCGCATAGCCCCAAAGATCGGTGCGGACATGGCGGTGCAGCCGCTCGGCAAAAGCCTCGGCAAAGCGGTCGGCGAGCGCTTTGAGCATGATGTCGCTATAATCGTCGTTGGCGGCCTTATACGCGGCGGAGCGCGCCTCGACCCCGTGGATGCCGACGGCAAAGCCGCCCAGCCAATCGTCGGCGGGGGCAACAAAATCCGCAAGGCACATATTGGCCCGGCCCTCACGCTTGGCAATTTGCTGGCGCAGGAAGGACAGGCGGGTGGTGCCGTTCACCACCACATCATCGCCCTCGCGCACCGCCGGCCACAGCGCCGCCACCCCGCGCGCGGTGAACCAGCGCTCGCCAATCACCCGCGCCAGCATCGCCTCTGCATCGGCCCATAACGCCCGGGCGCTTTCGCCGACAATGTCATCATTCAGGATCGCCGGATAATTGCCGTGCAATTCCCATGCCCGGAAAAACGGCGTCCAGTCGATATAGGCGGCCAGATCGGCCAGATCCCATGCATCATAGACATGGCGGCCCGGGTGCAGCGGCGCGGGCGGCGTCAGCGCCGGGTCAATGACAAAGCGGTTGGCGCGCGCGGCGTCAATCGGGGCCAGCGCATTGGGGGCCTTGCCCGCCCGGGCATCGCGGATTGCGGCATAATCATTGGCATAGCCCGCAACAAAGGCATCCCGCCCGGTATCGCTGACCAGCGCGGTGGCCACCCCGACCGCCCGGCTGGCGTCCAACACGTGCAGCACCGGTCCGGAATATGCGGGGGCGATGCGCAGCGCCGTATGCACTTTTGACGTGGTGGCCCCGCCGATCAACAGCGGAATGGAAAGCCCCGCGCGCTGCATCTCCTCCGCCACTGTCACCATTTCGTCGAGCGAGGGGGTAATCAGCCCGGACAGGCCGATGATGTCGGCGTCATTCTCGTTCGCGGCCTCCAGGATTTTCATCCACGGCACCATCACGCCCAGATCGATGATCTCATAGCCATTGCATTGCAGCACCACGCCGACGATATTTTTGCCAATGTCATGCACATCGCCCTTCACCGTGGCCATGATGATCCGGCCCTTGGCCCGCGCGCCCGGCTCCTTCGCTGCCTCGATATAGGGGATCAGATGGGCCACCGCCTTTTTCATCACCCGGGCGGATTTGACGACTTGGGGCAGGAACATCTTGCCCGCGCCGAACAGATCGCCCACGACGTTCATCCCGTCCATCAGCGGGCCTTCGATCACCTCGATCGGCCGGGCGGCCTGCTGCCGCGCTTCTTCGGTATCCGGCACGATATGCGCGTCGATGCCCTTGACCAGCGCATATTCCAGCCGCTTGGCCACATCCCAGCCGCGCCATTCCTCCGCTGCCTTCACCTGCGCGGCATCCGTGCCCTTGAACCGCTCGGCCAGCGCGATCAGGCGCTCGGTGGGGGTTTCCTCGGCCCCCGGCGTCTTGCGGTTCAGGATCACCGCCTCGCACGCATCGCGCAATTCGGGGTCGATGTCGTCGTAAATGTCCAATTGCCCGGCGTTGACGATAGCCATGTCCAGCCCGGCGGGAATGGCGTGGAACAGAAACACGCTGTGCATCGCCCGGCGCACCGGCTCGTTGCCGCGAAAACTGAATGACAGGTTCGACAGGCCACCCGAAAAATGGACATGGGGGCAGCGGATGCGGATTTCGGCCACCGCCTCGATAAAGTCCACCGCATAATTGTCATGCTCTTCGATGCCGGTGGCAACCGCGAAGACATTGGGATCAAAGATAATATCTTCGGGCGGAAAACCGATGCCAGTGAGAAGCTTATAGGCGCGCTCGCAAATTTCGATCTTGCGCGCCTTGGTATCGGCCTGTCCGACCTCATCAAACGCCATCACCACGACGGCGGCGCCATAGGCCATGCATTTGCGCGCCTGCGCCAGAAATGGCGCCTCGCCCTCTTTCATGCTGATGGAATTGACAATCGGCTTGCCCGGCACGCATTTCAGCCCGGCCTCGATCACGTCCCACTTGCTGCTGTCGATCATGAACGGCACGCGGGCAATGTCAGGTTCCGCCGCGATCAGCTTGAGATAGGTGGTCATGGCGTGGACCGCATCGAGCAGTCCCTCGTCCATGTTGATGTCGATAATCTGCGCGCCATTGTCCACTTGCTGGCGGGCCACCTCGACCGCGCGGGGATAATCCCCCGCCATGATCAGCTTTTTGAACGCCGCCGATCCGGTAACATTGGTGCGCTCGCCAATATTGACGAAGCGGACGGCGGATTGGGGGATGGTCATTCGGGCATCACAAAGGGTTCAAGACCCGCCAGCCGGGTCTGAACCGGCAGGCCGGGCAGGGCGCGGGGGGGCAGGCCAGCGATTTTTGCGGCCATGGCGGCGATGTGCGCCGGGGTCGAGCCGCAGCATCCGCCAAGGATATTGACCTGGCCCGCCACTGCCCATTCGCCGACCAGCCCAGCGGTGGTGGCCGGTTGCTCATCATAAGCCCCCAATTCATTGGGCAGCCCGGCATTGGGGTAGATCATCACCAATGTGTCGGCGATATCGGCCAGCAATTTGACGTGCGGGCGCAATTGTTCCGCACCAAATGAACAGTTCAGCCCGATGGTGACGGGCCGGGCGTGGCGCACCGCGTGCCAGAATGCCTCGACCGTGTGGCCCGACAGGTTGCGGCCCGACAGGTCGGTCAGCGTCATCGACAGCATCACCGGCACGTCCACCCCCCGGGCCTCGCCCGCTTCATGGGTGGCCATGATGCCTGCCTTGGCATTCAGCGTGTCAAAAATTGTCTCGATCAGGATGAAATCCGCGCCGCCGTCGATCAGCGCGTCAATCTGTTCGCGGTACACATCCTTCAGAAAGTCAAAATCAATCTCGCGATAGCCCGGATCATTGACATCGGGCGACAGCGACAATGTCTTGTTGGTGGGGCCAATCGCGCCCGCGACGAAACGGGGGCGGCCATCGGCGGCGGCAAAATCATCGGCGGCGGCGCGGGCAATTTGCGCGGATGCCAGATTAATCTCGCGCACCAGATGTTCCGCCCCATAATCGGCCTGGCTGATCCGGTTGGCGCTGAAGGTGTTGGTGGACACAATGTCCGACCCGGCGGCCAGATAGGCGCGGGTGATGCGGTCAGGCACATCGGGCTTGGTCAGCGCCAAAATGTCATTATTGCCCTTTTGATCGTCGCTCAGCCCCAGCGTCCCGGCATAATCCGCCTCGGTCAGCCGCCAATTCTGAATTTCGGTGCCGAATGCGCCGTCGGTCAGCAAAATCCGCTCTGCCGCAGCGGCCAGCAATGCCGCGCGCGCGCTCATGCTGCGGCTCCCAGCACCGCCGCCGCCGCCGGGCGCAGGCCCAGCAAATGGCAGATGGCATAGCTTAGTTCAGCGCGGTTGAGGGTGTAGAAATGATAATCGCGCACCCCCTCGGCATACAGGGTGCGGCACAGTTCCGCCGTGATGGTCGCCGCGACCAGTTGGCGTGCGGCGGGGTGGTCGTCCAGCCCGTCGAACACATCGGCCATCCAGTCCGGAAAGCCGGTGGCGCACATCGCCGCCATCCGCCGGGTTTGCGCCACATTGCTGACCGGCAAAATGCCGGGCAAAATCGGTTGGGCAATTCCCGCCGCCGCCGCCGCATCGCGGAACCGCAAATAGGCGTCGGCGGTAAAGAAAAATTGGGTAATCGCCCGGCTGGCCCCGGCGTCCAGCTTGCGTTTCAGATGGTCAAGATCGGCCTGCGCGCTGGCGGCTTCGGGGTGGACCTCGGGGTAGGCGGCAACCGCAATGTCAAAGGGGGCAATTTTGCGGAGGCCAGCGACCAGTTCGGCCGCGTCGGCATAGCCGTCGGGATGGGCCACAAACGGCCCGCCGCCGGGAACATCACCGCGCAGCGCGACCACATGCCGCACCCCGGCATCCCAATATTGCGCCGCGACCTCGGCAATTTCCGCGCGCGACGCGCCGACACAGGTTAAATGGGCGGCGGGCGGCACAGTGCTGGATTCAGCGATGCGGGCGACGGTGGCGTGGGTGCGTTCGCGGGTCGATCCGCCTGCGCCATAGGTGACCGACACAAAGGCCGGGGCCAGCGGTTCCAATGCGTGAAACGCCGCCCACAATTGGTTGGCCATCGCCTCGGTCTTGGGCGGGAAAAATTCAAAACTCACCCGAATGTCACCGGGCAAACCGGCAAACAGCGGCACCCCCCGCGCCAAGCCAGTTGCATCCGCCATCAGACCACACCTTTCATCAATATCGGGGTTTGGGTATTTGGCGCCGCCGCGGGGTGCTTCCACGCCGCTCCCGGCCGCGCCGCCAGCCACAATTTCACCGTCAGCCGCTCGCCAGCCAGGGTTGCCACCTTGCCCGGCACCAACCCGCCGGCCGCAAACCAGCCGCGCATCTGGCCATCGGCAAAGCCCAGCCTGACATGGGCGGCCAGCCGCCGCAAATCATCGTCCTGATGCGGAGCAAAGTCCACAATCAGCAAACGCCCGCCGGGGCGGAGCACCCGCGCTGCCTCGGCGATCACCGCGCCGGGGTTGGCGGCATAGTGCAGCACCTGATGCATCACCGCAGTATCGGCATCGGCGATCTGGGGCGGCAGGGCGGTAAAATCGCCCTGAACCAGCGCCAGCGGCAGGCAATGGGGCGGCAGCCCCAGCGGGGCAAGCCGGGACCGGGCCAGCCGCAGCATTTCCGGGTTGCGGTCAATCGCGCTGACCCGCGTGGCGGCGGGAGCCAAAACCTCGGCAATGCGCCCGGTGCCGGTGCCGATATCGACCAGATGGCCCAAGCTGTCCGGCCCCAGCAGGTCAATTATCGCCGCCTCGACCGCCGCATCGCTGGCGTGGCGGCTGCGCAGCGTGTCCCATTCGGCCGCATGATCGGCGAAATAGCGATCCGCCGCCGCGCTCCGCTCGGCATGGACGGCGGCCAGCCGGTGATGATCGGCCTCGATCAACCCGCGCTCCTCAGCAGCCAGCGGCCAACGCGCAACCGGGTCTGCCAGCAGCGGCAGGCGCGGCGGTGTGGCCAGCCGCAAAAACACCCAGCTCCCCTCGCGCGTGCGCTCGACCAACGCCGCATCCGCCAATATGCGGATATGGCGCGATACCCGGGGCTGGCTTTGCCCCAAGATCAGCGCCAACTCCCCGACCGCCAGCTCCATCGTGCGCACCAACGCCAGGATTCGCAGCCGGGTCGGGTCCGCCAGCGCGGCAAAAAGATCATGAAGCTGGACCATCACCAACTCATATAAAGATATCGTTATATGACGTCAAGAGGATTTAAGTGCCGATGGCCGCGTGATTTTTGCCGTGCCAGCCCGGCGGTGACCGGTCCTCACCCAGCGGGTGGGCAATTCCACTCGGCTTGTCCGGGCCACAAAGCCGTTGCGCGGCATCGGTGAAGCCCTTAAACACGAGCGTGGGGTGGAATGGCGTGCAAGCGCATGACCCATCGCCGAGTGTCGCGTGCAGAAAATAAAGGAATTGCCCATGAAGAAGTCAATCACTCTGGCCGTTGTTCTGGCCACCTCGCTGGGTCTGGCCGCGTGCAGCCAGCCTGCCGAAGAAACCACCGCTGAAACCATGGACGCGGCTGCGGAAACCATGGAAGGTGCTGCTGACGGCGCGATGGAAGCTGCCGAAGGTGCGGCCGATGCCGCCGCTGGTGCCGCTGACGCCGCTGCTGGCGCCGCCGATGCGGCTGGCGCTGCTGCCGCCGATGCCGGTGCCGCCACCATGGAAGGCGCTGCCGCCACTGCCGGTGCCGCTGCCGACAAGGCCGCTGAAGCCGCTGGCGCTGCCAAAGAAGCTGCGGAAGCTGCCAAGGCTGCGGTCACCAAGTAAGTTGGTGCTAAATGCAGGTGGTGCTGGCACGGGTCAGCATCGGCCGACAAAAGGGGCCGTCCGCAGCGATGCGGGCGGCCTTTTTGCAGGTGCGGATGGCCCGGTTGAGGCGCACGCGGGCTGCGGCTGCCTTGCCTTTCCCCGCGCGCCCATGCATGATTGCGCCATGGCCCATCACTCCTCCGCCGCCGCCCCGTCCGCCGTCCCGACCGCCGCTCCGCTGATCGCGGCGCTGCCGCTGCTGCTGCTGGTCGCGGGGTGCAGCCGCACCGACAATGAACCTGGCCCCGGCGGAGTGACGGTCGGCGAAGCCAAGGCGCTGGACGACGCCGCCGCCATGCTGGAGGCGCGCGACGGGGCCGAGGACGTGGCCGCAGAACCGGAACGCGCCGCCAAATAAAGCCGGCGCGCCGCCCGGCCCGATGGGGTCCGCGCGCGGCAGTGATGGGGCAATGCCATGATTCGGCAATTTGGTGCGGCCGAGACGCGAAGAGCAGTTAAACTGACATGCTTTTCAGTCTTGAGTGGCCGGAAGCAGGCATCTCGCTTGATACATCCATTTGGCGATTTGACCGTTTGTTCAACTGTGTCGCGGGACATTAACTGTTGCGAGTCGCTTCGCGAGAAACAGCGCCTCAGCTTGTCCCGAAGCCATTTCAATGGCGCGGCCATAGGCTGCCGCAGCCTTCGCATGATCGCCAGTCTTCGCAAGAAGCGCGGCGCGGGCGGCATGCCAAGGTTGATAGTCGAAAAGCTCATCGCAAAGCCCCTCAATGATGTTCAATCCCCGCACGGCATCGCCCGCCTCGGCCACCGCAACGGCTGCGTTCAAGGCGACGACGGACGTCGGCTCGAATTGCCAGAGCGCGCCGTAGAGCAAGACGATCTGCGGCCAATCAGGGCTACCCTTAGCCATCTGGCAATCCGCAATGGCGGCCTTGATCTGGAACGGCCCGGGGGTCCGCCTTGCCATCGCCCTTGCGAGCAAAGCCCTCCCTTCCTCAAT
>DAIUBZ010000066.1:0-8639 GCA_036846445.1 Sphingopyxis sp.
ACATGACCTATGACCTCACCAACTATGCCACGCTGAAGGTGTGGAGCCTGAAGGTCACGCTGATGGACATTGCGTGGGGCACGGCGGCGACCGGCGCGGCGGCGGCGGCGGCGGCGTGGCTGGTGCTGAATTTCATGCCCCGCGCGGCGTAAGCCGCAGATTTTCACGAAACACCCGGGCTAGCCGCGCTGGGAACCCGGCGCTAAAGCAGCGGGATGACCGACACCATCACCCCGCAGATCGTCGCCGACCATGGCCTCAGCCCCGAAGAATATGACCGGGTGGTCGCCGCGATTGGCCGCACCCCCAATCTGGTTGAACTGGGCATATTTTCGGTCATGTGGTCGGAACATTGCAGTTACAAATCCAGCCGCATTCACCTCAAAAAATTGCCGACCACCGCGCCATGGGTGATTTGCGGGCCGGGCGAAAATGCCGGGGTGATCGACATTGGCCCCGGTCCTGATGGCAAGGGCCAGGCCGCCATTTTCAAAATGGAAAGCCACAACCACCCCAGCTATATCGAGCCATATCAGGGCGCGGCCACCGGGGTGGGCGGGATTTTGCGCGACGTGTTCACCATGGGGGCGCGGCCCATTGCCAATTTGAACGCGCTGCGCTTTGGCCGCCCCGATCATCCCCGGATGCGCCACCTGATTTCGGGCGTCGTGCGCGGCATTGGCGGCTATGGCAATTGTGTCGGCGTGCCGACCGTGGGCGGCGAGGTGAACTTCCACCCGGCCTATGATGGCAATATATTGGTCAACGCCATGACCGTGGGCGTGGCCGACACCGACAAGATTTTCTATTCCGCCGCCAGCGGGGTGGGCAACAGCATCGTCTATGTCGGCAGCAAGACGGGCCGCGACGGCATCCACGGCGCGACGATGGCGTCGGCGGATTTTGGCGATGACGCCGATGAAAAGCGCCCGACGGTTCAGGTCGGCGATCCATTTACCGAAAAATTGTTGATCGAGGCGTGTCTGGAATTGATGGCGTCCGATGCCATTGTCGCCATTCAGGACATGGGCGCGGCGGGCCTGACCAGCAGCAGCGTCGAAATGGCGTCAAAGGGCGGGGTGGGCATCCATCTGGTGATGGACGATGTGCCCCAGCGCGAAACCGGCATGACGGCATATGAAATGATGCTGTCCGAAAGCCAGGAACGGATGCTGATGGTGCTGAAGCCCGGCCGCGAGGCCGAGGCCGAGGCGATTTTCCGCAAATGGGAGCTGGATTTTGCCGTGATCGGCCAGGTCACCGACACCGGGCGGATGGTGCTGGAACATCGCGGCCGGATTGTGTGCGACATTCCGCTCGCCCCGCTGGCCGATGACGCGCCGCTGTATGACCGGCCCCACATCGCCGCCCCGCCGCCAGCGCCGCTGACCGATGCGCCGGACAGCGCCGACCCGGCTGCCGACCTGTTGGCGCTGATGGCCACGCCCGATCTGGCCAGCCGCCGCTGGATTTGGGAACAATATGACCGCCAGGTGGGCGGCGACACCGTGCAAACCGGCGGCGATGCCGCGCTGGTGCGGGTGCATGGCACCCAAAAGGCGCTGGCGATGACCACCGATTGCACCCCGCGCTATTGCTATGCCGACCCGGTGGCCGGCGGCAAGCAAGCGGTGGCCGAGGCGTGGCGCAACCTGACCGCCGTGGGCGCGACCCCGCTGGCCATCACCAATTGCCTGAACTTCGCCAACCCGCAGCGGCCCGAGATCATGGGCCAGATTGTCGGCTGTCTGGAGGGGATGAGCGCCGCCTGCACCGCGCTCGACTTTCCCATCGTGTCGGGCAATGTCAGCCTGTACAACGAAAGCAAGGCGACAGGCGGCGGCAGCGCCATCCTGCCCACCCCGGCGATTGGCGGCGTTGGCCTGATCGATGATTGGACCCGCGCGGTGGGCATCGGCTTCCGGCAAACCGGCGATATTGTCTTTGCGGTGGGCGAACGCGCCGGGCATCTGGGCCAATCGCTGTGGCTGCGCGAATTGCATGGCCGCGCCGATGGCCCGCCGCCGCCGGTGGATTTGCGCGCCGAGCGCCGCACCGGCGATTTCATCCGCCGCGCCATCGGGGCGGGCTGGATCACCGCCTGTCACGATGTCGCCGATGGCGGGCTGGCGGTGGCGGTGGCGGAAATGGCGCTGGCATCAGACATTGGTGTGCTGATCGATCAGGAACAGCCATTTGGCGTGGCGGGCAGTTTTTTCGGCGAGGATCAGGGCCTGTATCTGGTCACCGTGTGTGACACCTGTCTCGCCGATTTTCTGGACGGCGCGGCGCGGGCGGATATTGCCATTGACCCCTTGGGCCGGACGATCCGGGGGCGGATTATCTTTGAACTGCCCCATGGCGATTTTGCCGTCAGCATCGCCGATCTGCGCGCCGCGCATGAGCGGTTCTTGCCGGAATTGATGGGCAGCTAAAGCAATTTCCAGCCAGATGGCATCATCTGACGGCTCTCATCAGCGCGTCGGCACTGGCTCCGCGCCCGACCAATCGTAAAAGCCGCGCCCGGCCTTTTTGCCCAGCCACCCGGCCTCGACATATTTCACCAGCAAGGGCGCGGGGCGAAACTTGGGATCGCCGGTGCTATTGTGCAGCACCCGAATAATCTCCACGCACGTATCCAGCCCGATAAAATCCGCCAAAGTGATCGGCCCCATCGGGTGGTTCAGCCCCAGCCGGCAGGCGGCATCAATATCGGCCATCGACGCCGTCCCCTCGCCCAGCGCAAACACCGCCTCGTTAATCAGCGGCATCAGCACCCGGTTGACGATGAAGCCCGGCGCGTCCTGGCTGTGGACAATATATTTGCCCAGCCGCGCGCCAAAATCGCTGATCGCCGCCGACGTGCCCGCGCTGGTGGCCAGGCCGCTGATCACCTCGATCAGCCCCATCACCGGCACCGGGTTGAAAAAATGCATGCCAATGAACCGGGCCGGGTCGGGCGCGGCCTGGGCCAGCCGGGTGATCGGGATGCTGCTGGTATTGGTCGCCAAGATCGCGGTGGCGGACAAATGCGGGCCGACGCTGGCAAAAATCGCCCGCTTGACCTCCTCGCGCTCCGTCGCGGCCTCGATCACCAGATCGCAGGTGGCAAAGGCGGCATGATCGGCGACCGGAGTGATCCGCAGCGCCAGCGCGGCGGCGGCATCGCTCGCCAATTTGCCCTTGGCCACCAACTTGTCCAGCGCGCGGACAATCCCCGCCTTGCCCGCCGCCGCCCGCGCCAGATCGACATCGGCCAGCAGCACATCGGCCCCCGCCCCGGCACTGACCTGGGCAATGCCCGCGCCCATCTGGCCCGCGCCAATCACGCCAATTGTCTGCATGTCGCTTTCCCCCGGTTTCAGCCGCGCGATGCGCCCGGCACCCACAGCACATCGCCCGCGCCATTGCCATTGGCGGCGCGGCAGGCAACAAACAGCCAGTCCGACAGGCGGTTGAGATAGGCGAGCGCCGCCGGGTTCAGCCGGTGGCTGGCCGCCGCCGCCACCGCGCTGCGTTCCGCGCGCCGCGCCGCAGTCCGGGCCAGATGCAGCCGGGCCGCCCCTTCGCTGCCGCCGGGCAGGATGAAGCTGGTCAGCGGCGGGATATGGACATTCATCGCGTCAATCTCTGCCTCCAGTCGCGCCACCTGCACCGGCACGACCCGCAGGCTCATCTCGCCGGGCGCAAAGGGCGCATCGCCGTCCGCCGCCGGAGTGGCCAAATCTGCGCCCAGATCGAACAGGTCATTCTGGATCACGGTCAAGCGCCCCGTCATCTCGGCATCACCAAGGGCAACAATCGCATGGCCGATCAGGCTGTTCGCCTCGTCCACATCGCCAATCACCGCCATCAGCGCATCGGATTTCGCGACCCGGCTGCCGTCCACCAGCCCGGTGGTGCCGTCATCCCCGGTGCGGGTGTAGATTTTGTTGAGCTTGACCATATGCCCTCCGCTTGACTCAACGCACCCCGGCGGCAATCGCCAGCGCCACCAGCAGCAGCACCGTAATCGCCTGCCACTTCACCCGGGCCAGCATCATCCGGTTCTGCATGATCTGATTGTCCGATACCGGGCCATCGCCCTCGGCCACATTGCCCTGCGAAAAATGGTAAAGCCCGCGCGCCAGTGCGACGAACACCAAAATGGCGGAGGCGACAACCGCGCCGATGATCACATATTGCATGAAGAACTATTTAGGACATTTGCAGCGAATAGCCAGACGGCAGGCGGCCCCCGGCCAAATCTTTTGCCAGCGCCCGGCCATCGACCCCGGCGGCGCGCAGGCTGGCCAGGCTGGCGGCACCGTCGCGCTTGGCCAGCCGCCGTCCGTCCGGCCCGCACAGCAGCGGATGGTGGTGATAGCGCGGGGTGGGCAAGCCCAGCAGCGCCTGAAGCAGCCGGTGGACCGCCGTGGCCGCCGCCAGATCCGCGCCGCGCACCACATCGGTGATGCCAAGCTCCGCATCGTCCAGCGTGCTGGCGAGATGATAGCTGGCGGGCGCGTCCTTGCGCGCCAGCACCAGATCGCCGCCTGCCACCAATGCCGCGCGGTCCACCCCGGCGGGGGCCGCGTCCAGCGCCGCCGCCACATCCAGCCGCCAGCAATGCGGCTCAGCCGCCCGCCGCCGCGCCGCCACCGCCGCCGCCATCCCCCGGCAGGTGCCGGGATAGGCTGGGGTCGGCCCGTGCGGCGCGGCCACGCTGGCGGCAATATCCGCCCGGGTGCAAAAACAGGGATAGGTCAGCCCGCGTGCGGCCAGCGCATCCAGCGCCGCCTGATAGGCCGCCACCCGCGCGCTTTGCACCAACGGCGGGCCGTCGATTTCCAGCCCCAGCCACGCCAGATCGTCCAGCGCCGCCTGAACATAGGCTGGCCGCGACCGGGACCCGTCAATATCGTCGATCCTCAGGCAAAACCGCCCGCCGCTGGCCCGCGCCAGCCGGTGCGCCTGCACCGCGCTGAACGCATGGCCCAGATGCAGCGGGCCCGTCGGGCTGGGGGCAAAGCGGGTTGTGACCGGCGCGGCAGTCACCCCCGCCACCATATCCGGGGGTCAGGGGGGCGCGCCCCGCCGACATCTGGGGACAGGCCAAAAAAATGGCGCTTGACGAACCTTGGTGGCGGCGGCTGTAATGCGCCTGTCACGCTGGCCTGAAAAAGCCGCATTGACCGCGAATATTTGGGAAACGGAGCGATTGCTGAATGTTTCATCCCGACCTTGTCCGCCATCCGGAAGCCTGCCCGGCGCTGGTGCTGAATGCCGATTATACCCCGCTCAGCTATTATCCGCTCAGCCTGTGGCCGTGGCAGACCGCGGTCAAGGCGGTTTTTCTGGACCGGGTGACGATCGTGGAAAATTACGCGCGGGAGATTCACTCGCCCACCCGGTCGATGCCAATCCCCAGCGTGATTGCGCTGAAACATTATGTCAAACCGTCGCAATATCCCGCCTTCACCCGGTTCAACCTGTTTTTGCGCGACCGTTTTGCCTGTCAATATTGCGGATCGACCAAGGATTTGACCTTTGACCATGTCGTGCCCCGGCGGCTGGGCGGCAAGACCAGCTGGGAAAATGTCACCACCGCCTGCTCGCCGTGCAATCTGAAAAAGGGCGGGCGCACCCCGGCCCAGGCGCATATGCCGCTGCGCGAGGCACCGTGGCGGCCCACCACCTGGCAGCTTCAGGACAATGGCCGCGCCTTTCCCCCCGGCTATTTGCATGAAAGCTGGATTGACTGGCTCTATTGGGATGTGGTGCTGGAGGCCTGATCGGGCCGCATAGGCTGGGTGGTCTGGGGCGCGGGTTGACCAACCCCCGGCGGTGCGCGATTGCGGGGTCATGACTGCGCCAGCCCCCGCCCGCCCCGCCATTTCGCAAAATCCCGACATTCGCTTTCTGGGCCGCCTGCTTGGCGATGTCATCCGCAGCTATGGCGGGGCAAAGCTCTATGCCCAGACCGAATATATCCGCGCCGCCAGCGTGGACCGGCACCGCGGGGTGGCGGGGGCGGCCAGCATCGACCCGGGGCTGGACGCGCTCGGCCTTGACGATACCATCGCCTTTGTCCGGGGGTTCATGCTGTTTTCCATGCTGGCCAATCTGGCTGAGGACCAGCAGGGAGTGGCGCGCGAGGAAGGGGCCAGCGTGGCCGAGGCGGTGGCGGCGCTGGCCGCCGCCGGGGTGGATGCGGCGGCGATCACCGCGCTGCTGGGCCGGGCGCTGGTTGCCCCGGTGCTGACCGCCCACCCGACCGAGGTGCGGCGCAAATCCATGCTGGACCACAAAAACCGCATCACTGCGCTGATGGCGGCGCGCGCGGGCGGGGCCACGCTGACCCCCGGCGGCGATGATGTGGAAACCGCCATTCGGCGGCAGATCGCGCTGTTGTGGCAAACCCGGCCGCTGCGCACCGAAAAATTGTTCGTCATCGACGAAATTGACAATGCGCTGACGGTGATGCGCGATGTGTTCGTGCCGCTGATCCCCCGGCTGCTCACCCGGTGGCAGGCAGTGCTGGGCAAGCGGCCCGCGCCATTTTTGCGGATCGGGAGCTGGATCGGCGGCGACCGCGACGGCAATCCGTTCGTCACCGCCGTGACTTTGGCGCAGGCGGCGCAGCGCGGCGCGGCGGCGATTTTGGGCCATTATCTGGATGCGGTGCATGAATTGGGCAGCGAATTGTCGGTGTCGGCCACGCTGGCGGCGGTGCCGGACCGCGTGCTGGCGCTGGCCGAGGCGAGCGGCGACACCGCCGCCAGCCGCGCCGACGAGCCATATCGCCGCGCCCTGTCGGGCATTTACGCCCGGCTGGCCGCCACCCACCGCGCGGTGGTGGGGCGCGATCCGCCACGTCCGGCGGCGCTGGTGGGCACAGCTTACCCCGATGCGGCGGCGTTTCGCGCCGACCTCGCCACGCTGGCGGCGGGGCTGGCGGGCAGCGGCGACGGGATTTTGGCGGGCAGCGGCGCGCTGGGCCGCCTGATCCATGCGGCCGAGACATTCGGCTTTCACCTTGCCACACTGGACATGCGGCAAAACAGCGCGGTCCACGAACGGGTGCTGGCCGAATTGCTGAAGGTCGCGGGGGCGGAAGGCGATTATCTGGCGCTGGACGAGGCGGCGCGGGTGGCGCTGCTCAGCCGCGAGCTGGCCCACGACCGGCCGCTGGCCGTGCCGATGCACGCCTATAGCGCCGAGACGGCGGGCGAGCTGGCGATCATTCACCAGGCGGCGGCGGTCCGCGCCCAGCTTGGCCCGGCGGCCATTCGCCAGTGGATCATCAGCAAGGCCGAAAGCCTGTCCGATCTGCTGGAGGTCCATGTGCTGGCGCGCGAGGCCGGGCTGTGGCGGCGGGGCGGCGCCCCGGAAACCCGCGCCGATGATACGCTGATGGTCGTGCCATTGTTTGAAACCATCGCCGATCTGGACCGCGCGCCGCCGATCATCGCCGCTTATTTCGCCCACCCCGCCATTGCCCCGACGGTGGCGGCGCGCGGGCATCAGGAGGTGATGATCGGCTATAGCGACAGCAACAAGGACGGCGGCTATCTGACCTCGACCTGGGCGCTGTATCAGGCATCGCGCGCGCTGGCCCCGGTGTTTGCCGCCGCTGGCATTGCCATGCAATTGTTCCACGGGCGCGGCGGCGCGGTGGGGCGCGGCGGCGGCAGCGCCTTTGCCGCGATCCGCGCCCAGCCCGGCGGCACGGTGCAGGGCCGGATCCGCATCACCGAACAGGGCGAGGTGATTGCCGCCAAATATGGCAATATCGCCGCCGCCGAAACCAGTTTGGAGGCGATGGTGGCGGCCAGTTTGCGCGCCAGTCTGGACCCGGCCCCCGCCAGCCAGACCGGGCGGGAGGATGCGCGCTTCGCCCCGGCGATGGACGCCATTTCCGCCCATGCGCTCAGCGATTATCGCGCGCTGGTCTATGGCAATCCCAATTTCCGCCAATTTTTCCGGGCGATGACTCCGATTGCCGAAATCGCCACGCTGAAAATCGGGTCGCGCCCGTCCAGCCGCACCAAAAGCGACGCGATCGAGGATTTGCGCGCGATCCCGTGGGTGTTCAGCTGGGCACAGGCGCGGGTGATGCTGCCCGGCTGGGTCGGGGCGGGCCCGGCGCTGGCCGCGCATGGCGACCTGCCGCTGCTGCGGGCAATGGCGGCGGAATGGCCGTTTTTTGCTGCGCTGCTGGGCAATATGGAAATGGTGCTGGCCAAATCCGACATGGCGATTGCCGCCCGCTATGCCGATCTGGCCCGCGATGTGCCGGGCGGCCCGGCGATTTTTGCCAAAATTCGCGATGATTGGCACCGCACCCGCGACATCATTCTGGGCATCACCGGGCAAAGCCATTTGCTGGAACATCACCCGGCGCTGGATGCGTCGATCCGGCTGCGCCTGCCCTATATCGAGCCGCTGAACCTGCTGCAGATCGAACTGATGAAGCGCCACCGCAGCGGCGAGACCGACCCGCGCATCGCCGAGGGGATTCAACTGACGATCAACGCCATTGCCACCGCGCTGCGCAACAGCGGCTGATGGATCAACCAGGGCAGCCCGCCCCCGGATGACCGGATTAGAGCGCATTTCGACCTGATTGAATCAGGTCGAGCGCTCTAACCCCTTAC
>DAIUBZ010000067.1:0-8631 GCA_036846445.1 Sphingopyxis sp.
AAGGCGCGGGCGGCGCGGAACGGGTCAAGCGCGCCGATGATGGCGCGGTGGTTTAACCCGTAAGGCGGCAGACGCGCGCGGGCAGAGCCGTCAGGCCCCCGGCTTCCACGTTCGCCGCTCCTCTGCCGTCCGCAGCACGTCATATGCCGCTTGTCCGGCGCGGAAGCGGTCGGCGGCCTTGGCGTCGCCGGGGTTGACGTCGGGGTGGGTTTCCTTGGCCAGCGCGCGCCAGGCCTTTTTCGCCGCCTCAAAATCCGCGTCCGCATCTAGGCCCAACAGGTCGAGCGCCCGCATTTCGTCGCGGCTGCGGGTGCCGTCGCCCGGCCCGCCCCAATCATAATGGCTGGCGGTGGAATAGCCCTTGGCATCGCGCTGTTCAGCGTGGGCGCGCGCGGCGGCCTCTGCCTTGTCCAGTCCCGCGAAATAATCCCACTGCGCATTATATTCTGCCGCATGTTTGGCACAAAAATACCAGCGTTCCGGGCTGTTGGGCGCTTTGGGCGCGGGGCACAGGCCGGGCTGGTCACAGCCGTGGCGGTCGCACATCCGCTGCGCCTGTGGGGCCGCGCCGCTGCCATAACCGCGCCAGCGGGGAAACCCCCAATCATCCTGCCGTGAAGACCGTGCCATTGCTGTCGGGCTTAGCCGCGAGCAGGTGAATTGGCCAGTGGCACCGGTGCCCCGCGCCTATCTTTTTCCCCGGCAGCGGTCGGAGCAATAGCGCACCTCGTCCCACACCTTGGCCCATTTTTTCCGCCAGGTGAACGGGCGGCCACAGGTGGCGCAGACTTTGGTGGGCAGATCGCCCTTGCGCCGCATTTTCACGGCGTCAGGTCGCGGCGCGGCCCAACGCGGCCCAGCGCGGCATTGGCCATGGCGGCGAATATGGGGTCAATCTCTGGCGTGCGCATTGGCACCACCGCCTCCAGCGCCGTGCAGATATGGCTGAGCGCGGCGATGCGCGCGGCCTTTTTGTTATTGCCGTCGATCACCGTCCAGGGTGCCCAGCGGCGGTTGGTCTGGGCAAACATATCGGCGATGGCGGCCAGATATTCGGGGCGTTTGGCGCGATTGCGATAGTCATCTGCGCCGGTTTTCCAGCTCTTCCACGGATCATCCAGCCGTTCGGCCAGCCGCCGGTCCTGCTCCGCCGCCGTCACATGGACGAACAATTTCACCAAATGGGTGCCGCTGCCCACCAATTGCGCCTCAAACTCGTTGATCTCGTCATAGGCTTTCCGCCACTCGGCCTCGCTGGCATAGCCTTCGACCCGTTCGACCAGCACCCGGCCATACCAGCTCCGGTCAAACACCGCGATCTGCCGCGTTCCGGGCAGGCGTTTCCAGAACCGCCACAAAAAATGGCGCGCAGCCTCCTCGGCGCTGGGCGCACTGATCGGCCAGACGTCGAAATAGCGGGCGTCCAGATTGGCGGTCAGCCGCTTGATGATCCCGCCCTTGCCCGCCGCGTCCCACCCCTCCAGCATCACCACGCTGCGCTGGCCCCAGGCAATGTGGGCGGCCTGTAACCGCTCCAGCCGGTCCTGAATCGCGGCCAGATCGGCGGCATAATCACCGGCATATTTGCCGCCGCGTTCATAATCAGCAAGGTCGATGGTCATGGCCAGCGAATAGCGCAAATCGGGACAGGACCAAAGGGGGCAATGGCGGCTGTCGAATTATGGCACAGCCGGGCGGGCAAATGCTGCGTCCCGCTGGTCAGGCCGATGCCAGCAGCGCCGCCAGCCGCTGTGGCTGTTCCATCGGGATGAAATGCGACACATCGGCCCAGTGCTGGTCGGCCCCGGCGGCAAAGGCGGCGGCAAGGCCGGGCCAGGTCGGGCTGATCGAAAAATCAATCGGCCCGGCGCGCGTCCCGCTCCGTCCGCGCAGCACGATGGTCGGCGCCGCAATTGCCGCAATATCGGGGTGCGGGTCATAGCGGGTGGCCCCCAGATAGGCCGACGCCTCGACCAGCGGGGCACAGGCCAGGTCCAGCCCATCGCCATCCGCCGCCGCCACCAGCCCCCAGTGGCAATAATCGTCCAGCACGGCGCGCTGCCATGCGGCATAGGGCATGCGTCCGGCGAAATGGTCTGCCATCGCGGCGGCGCTGGCCCAGCGGGCGCGGCGGCGCGCGATGGGATGATCGGCGGGATTGTCGCGGACTGGCGGGCTGGCGGGATAGACGGCGGGCGGAAAAATCACCGGATCGACCAGCACCAACCGGCCAAATGTCCCCGGGCTGGCCGCTGCCAGCCGCACCAGCGCGGTCGCGCCCATGCTGTGCCCCACGCCGATCAGCGCGGGCAGGGCCAGCGCCGCCAGCAATTCGCCAATCGGCGCGGCATTTGCCCCCCAATCGCCAATGTCGGGCGCGCGATAGCTGCGACCATGGCCGGGCAAGTCGGGAGCGATGACATGGCGGTCCGGCGGCAAATGGGCGATGACCTGGTCCCACAACCGGGCGTGAAAGCCGGTGGCGTGCAGCATCAGCCACGTTGGCCGCCCCGGCAACGCTGTGCCCCATTCAAACCAGCCGATCTCGCCGTGGCTGCTGGCAAAGCGCCGCTGGGTGGGCGCTTGGCTCACCCTTTGGGACCGTCCAGCACCTTGATCCGCAATTCCTTCAATTGGCGGTCGCTGACCGGCGCGGGTGCACCCATCATCAAATCCTCGGCGCGCTGGTTCATCGGGAACAGCACCACTTCGCGCAGGTTGGGCTCCTCCGCCAGCAACATCACGATCCGGTCCACCCCCGGTGCGGACCCGCCGTGGGGCGGTGCGCCATATTTGAAGGCATTGATCATGCCGGAAAAATTGGCATCGACATCGGCCTGGCTATAACCGGCAATCTCAAACGCCTTGTACATGATATCCGGGCGGTGGTTGCGGATCGCGCCCGACGACAATTCCACCCCGTTGCACACAATGTCATATTGCCACGCCAATATGTCCAGCGGATCCTGGGTTTCCAGCGCGGCCAACTCGCCCTGTGGCATGCTGAACGGATTGTGGGAAAAGTCGATCTTGCCGGTCTCTTCATCGGCCTCGAACATCGGAAAATCGACGATCCAGCACATCCGAAATGCGTCTTTTTCAATCAAATCCAATTGCTCAGCCACCCGGGTGCGGGCGAGGCCAGCCAGCTTGGCCGCCGCGCCCGGCTTGCCCGCAGCAAAGAAACAGCCGTCATCCGGGCCAAGGCCCAGCGCCGCATAAATCGCCGCCATCCCCTCGGCCCCGTGATTTTTGGCAATTGGCCCGCCAAATTCGCCGCCCTTGCGGGTGACATAGCCTAGGCCTGCGAACCCCTCGGCCTGGGCCCAGCCGTTCATGTCGTCGAAAAATTTGCGGCTGCGTTCGGCGGTGCCGGGAGCAGGGATGGCGCGCACCACGCCCCCGCCCGCGACAATGTCGGCAAAGCGGCCAAAGCCCGACCCGGCAAAATCGCCGGACACATCGGTGATGATCAGCGGGTTGCGCAAATCCGGCTTGTCATTGCCATATTTCAGCATCGAGGTCGCATAGGGGATGCGGGGAAATTCCCCCGCCGCCGTCACCGTCTTGTCCCCCGCAAACTCGGCGAACACGCCCGCGAGCACCGGCTCAATCGCCGCAAACACGTCGTCCTGCGTCACGAAGCTCATTTCAAAATCAAGCTGATAAAATTCGCCGGGCGAGCGGTCGGCCCGCGCATCTTCGTCGCGGAAACAGGGCGCGATCTGGAAATAGCGGTCGAACCCGGCGACCATCAGCAATTGTTTGAACATCTGCGGCGCCTGGGGCAGGGCATAGAATTTGCCCGGGTGCACCCGGCTGGGCACCAGATAGTCGCGCGCGCCCTCCGGGCTGCTGGCGGTCAGGATCGGGGTTTGAAACTCGGTAAAGCCCTGTGCCACCATGCGCTGGCGCAGCGAAGCGATGACGGCGGAGCGCAGCATGATATTGCGGTGCAGCCGCTCGCGCCGCAAATCCAGATAGCGATATTTCAGGCGCAATTCCTCGGGATAATCCTGTTCCCCCGCCACCGGCACCGGCAATTCCGCCGCCGCCGATTGCACCGCCACCGCGCGCGCGCGCACCTCGACCGCGCCGGTGGGCAGGCCGGCGTTCACCGTGTCCGCCGACCGCGCCACCACATCGCCGGTGATTGTCACCACGCTTTCCGCCCGCAACCCGTCCAGCACGGCAAAGGCATCGGCGCTGGCGGCATCGCCCGCATCGGCAACAATCTGGGTCAGGCCGTGATGGTCGCGCAAATCGACAAACAACAGCCCGCCATGGTCGCGTTTGCGGTGAATCCACCCCGACAGGCGCACCGGCGCGCCAACATCGGCGGGGCGCAGCGCGCCGCAATCATGGGTGCGATAAATATGCATCTGGCGTTTCTTTCCCGGCTGACTGGCGGCGATCACACGCCGCGCGATGCCCACGGCTAAAGGCGGGGCGGCCTGTCATTGTCAAGTGCGCCGCCTGCAAAACCCCCCTGCCAATTGGCGCGATACCCTGTATGCAGGGGCGATGAAAATCCATCCGCTGATCACCACCCCCGCCGCCCTTGCCGATTATTGCGCGCTGGTGCGCGGCAGCGATTTTATCGCCATCGACACCGAATTCATGCGCGAAAACACATTCTGGCCGATCCTGTGCCTGATTCAGGTGGCCAGCCCGGACCATGCCGCCGCCATCGACCCAATGGCCCCGGGCATGGATCTGGCCCCGCTGCTGGACTTGCTGGTGAACACGCCGGGCCTGCTGAAAGTGTTTCACGCGGGCGGGCAGGATGTGGAAATCATCGTGAACCTGACCGGCAAAACCCCCCAGCCGATGTTCGACACCCAGATTGGCGCGATGGCGGTGGGGCAGGCCGAGCAGGTGGGCTATGCCAATCTGGTCGAGGGATGGCTGGGGATCACCGTGGACAAGGGCGCGCGTTTCACCGACTGGAGCCGCCGCCCGCTGGAGCCGCGCCAGATTGAATATGCCATCGCCGATGTGACCCATTTGGCGGTGATTTTCCCCAAAATGCTGGACAAGCTGGTCGCCACCGGGCGCGGCGAATGGCTGAATGACGAGATGGAGCGGCTGGCCGACCCCGCCCATTATGTGCTGGACCCGGACGAGGCGTGGCGGCGGATCAAATTGCCATCGCGCAAGCCAGAGGTGCTGGGGCGGCTGAAGGCGCTGGCGGCGTGGCGCGAGCATGAGGCGCGGGACAAGGATTTGCCGCGCGGACGGATCGTCAAGGATGAAACGCTCGCCGATCTGGCGCTGACCCCGCCGCGCAGCCAGGACGATCTGGGCCGGGTGCGCGGGCTGTCGGCCAATTGGAAGAGCAATGATATCGGCGCGCGGCTGCTGGCGGCGGTGCGCGCCGCCGAGCCATTGCCGCGCGCCGCGATGCCCGATGCCGCGCCGCGCGGGCCAGGACTGGGCAAGGATGGCAGTCTGGTCACTGACCTGTTGAAATTGCTGTTGAAAATCCGGGCGCGCGAGCTGAATGTTGCGGCCAAGCTGATTGCGCGCAGCGACGATCTGGAGGCGTTGGCCTGCGGCGCGCGGGACAATCTGGCGATGCTGACGGGTTGGCGGCACGAGGTGTTCGGGCGCCAGGCGGTCGATCTGGTCGAGGGCCGCACCGCCTTTGCCATCGTCGATGGCCGGTTGAAAATGACCTCGATTGCCCCGGAGGCCAGCGGTCAGTCCGCGCTGTCCGAGCCGTTGGAAGATAGAGGCTGATTGAAAACCGCCTTAGCGCCCAACCTCAACCAGCGGGGACAGGCCCATGGCGGCGGCCAGATGGCGCAGCCGCCGCGCCACCGGCTCCCCGGCCAGCGCACTGGCACCTGCATCAAACTCCAGCACCAGCGCATCGCCGCGCCGGAACAGGCGGCATTGGTCCAGCAGGGACGGCAGCCCGCCGCTCAGCCGCTGTGCGAGCCGGATCGCCAGCCCCCATTGGCGCGCCCGATTCAGCGCCGCCGGGTCTGCCCCCGCGCCGTGCAGGGCAAAATCATGCGGCGCCCCGCCAAAGCCAATATGCAGGGCATGGGCCAAAATCACCCGTTCGGCGGGGGTAACCGCCCGCCAATTGCCGTGGAGCGCAATTTCCACCGCGCGGGCGGCGCGATAGTCGGGGTTGGCCGACCATGCGACATCGCTCAATAAACAGGCCGCCAGCCGCAGCCGCGCTCCCGCCCGGTCATCGCCCGCAAACAGCGGGGCCAGCCACGCATCCAGCCGCCGTCCATGGGCGGCAAAGCGGGCCAGGCGTTTGCCTTCATGCTCGGCAGCGGCGATCAACGGATCCTGGCCGCGCAGGTCAGCGGACAGATTGGCGAACAACAGCCCCTCGCGCAGCCCTGATGACGTGACGATCATTGTCCGAGCCTTGACGTGGCGCACCACCGCGGTCAGCAACGCCGCCGCCTCTGGCAGCAAGGCGGCGCGCGAGGCCGCCAGACCGGGCACCGCGCGCAGATCATCCGCCGTCATCCGCGCCAAGGCCCGGGTCAGGCGGCCGAGTGCCGGGCGCGCCAATTCATGATGATCCAGCATCGGCAGGCTGAGCTGAGACAATTCCATGTCCAGCCGCGCCAGCGCCCGCCACGATCCGCCAACCAGATACAATCGCTGGCCGGTGGCCGGGCCGGGCCAGCCCGCATCCGCCAGCATCGCGCCGATCCGGGCGGAGAATGCCACCGGGCCGTCCTGTAACAGCGCCGCCAGCCGCTGGATCCCCAGCGGAAAGGATGCGGTGCGGCCGACGTCGCCGCCGCTGACCTCGGCCAGTTCCAGACTGCCGCCGCCCAGATCGACGGCAATGCCCTGAGCATCCGGGATGGCGGACATCACCCCGCGCGCGGCGGCGGCGGCCTCCTCCGGCCCGGTCAGCACCCTGATCTCCACCCCCCGCTGCGCTGCGGCGGCCAGAAATTCGCCGCCATTGGCGGCATCGCGCACCGCGGCGGTGGCGACCACATGCACCTCTGCCACCGCCATTGCCGCAACCAGTGCCGCAAAGCGCTGGATTGCGGCCAGCGCCCGGTCGGCGTCGGCGGCACGGATCAGGCCATTTTCGGCCACTCCCCGACCCAGCCCGGCGGCAACTTTTTCGTTGAAGATCGGCCCCGGCGCGCGCGGCGGGCCGTCGTAAACCACCAGCCGGACGCTGTTGGAGCCAATGTCGATGACGGCGGCGCGGCGGCTGGCGGGTCCGGGCTGATCCGTCGCGGCCTCGGTGCGCCCGCCGAGCAGGCTGCGGGAACGCAACTTAAGCACCGGCGGTCCCGCTGATCCGCATCTGAAGATCGGGCACGTCCTGCCGTTCCCTAAGGCTGGCCCCGCGCCCGGACAGCGATGGGTTCGTCATGAAATAATGGTGCAGATTGAACGGTTTTTCATCCACCGCCACCCGGGTGTAACGCCCCGCGCCGTCCAGATTCCAGCTTTGCTGATTGTCCAGCAAATTGGCGACCAGCACCTGATCCAATATTTGGTCATGCACGGTGGGGTTCAGGATCGGAATCATATATTCCACCCGCCGGTCAAAATTGCGCGGCATCCAATCGGCGGAGCTGATGAACAGCCGTGCCCCCTGATGCGGCAGCGCGCCGCCATTGCCAAAGGCCCAGACCCGGCTGTGCTCCAGAAACCGCCCGACCACTGATTTCACCCTGATCCGCTCCGACAGGCCGGGCACCCCGGGGCGCAGGCAGCAAATGCCGCGCACCATCAGTTCCACCGGCACCCCGGCGGCGCTGGCGGCATAAAGTTTTTCGATGATTGCCGGATCGACCAGGCTGTTCATCTTGGCCCAGATGCCGCTGGGCGCTCCGGCCAGGGCGGCGGCGATTTCGGCATCGATCAGCGCGGCCAGATGGTCGCGCATGTGCAGCGGTGACATGGTCAGCAGTTCCAGCCGCTCCGGCTCGACATAGCCGGTGATATAGTTGAACAGTTGCGCCGCATCCCGCCCAGCGCGCGGATCAGCGGTAAAGAAGGACAGATCGGTGTAAATCCGGGCCGTGATCGGGTGGTAATTGCCGGTGCCAAAGTGGCAATAGGTGCGAAAACCGCTGCCCTCGCGCCGCACCACCATCGAGATTTTGGCATGGGTTTTCCAGTCGATGAAGCCGTACACGACCTGAACCCCGGCCCGCTCCAACTGGTTGGCCCAAAGCAGATTCTGTTCCTCGTCAAACCGGGCCTTCAGCTCGACAACAGCGGTGACCGACTTGCCGGCCTCCGCCGCTTCGATCAGCGCGCGGATCACCGGCGACTGGTTCCCGGCGCGATACAATGTTTGTTTGATCGCCACGACATCGGGATCGGCCGCGGCCTGGCGCAAAAAGGACAACACCACCTCGAAACTTTCATAAGGGTGGTGAACCACAATGTCCTTGGACCGGATGGCGGCAAAACAATCGCCGCCATGTTCCTGAATCCGTTCAGGAAAACGCGGGATATAGCGTGCGAATTTCAGATCATTCCGGTCACAGTCAACCAGCATCGCCAGCGCCGCCACCCCGACAAAGCCGTCGATGCGGGCCACCACCGCCTCATGCGCCTGGACCTCGGCCAGCAAAATCTCGGCCAGATCGCCGGGCATATTGCTGTCCAGTTCCA
>DAIUBZ010000068.1:0-8625 GCA_036846445.1 Sphingopyxis sp.
ATGAGCCTTGACCGGCGGCGGCAGCCCGGCGAGCCGGACAAAATCCTGAACCTCGACAGTTGGGCGGGATATGATGTGGCGCGCGACCGGATGATGGCGCGGCTGGCCGGGCGGCGCAATGCCGTGGTGCTGACCGGCGATGAGCATCAGAATTTCTGCGGCAATCTGGTCCACCGCGACCGGGTGGTCGGCGCGGAATTTGTTACCACCTCGCTCGCCAGCGGCGGCGATGGCCAGGACAAGCGGCCCGGCACCGACCAATGGCTGGGCTATAACCCCAATTTGCAATTTGCGAACAACCAGCGCGGCTACACCGTGTGCAACGTCACCCCCGATGCGTGGGCGACCGACTATATGGTGGTGGACAAAGTGTCGGTGCGCGACAACCGGTTGAGCAAACGGGCCACCGCCACCGTTGCCCGCGACCAGCCGGGGATTGTGATGTCAGCCTGAACCGCCCGGTCACGGCGGCGATTTCGGCAGCCACATGCCCTTGGTCCGGCTGGTCAGGTGCCAGCCGTGGCACAGCGGGCAGCGCATCGGCGCCAGCCGCACCCCGCGCCCCCGGGCACTGAGCGCCGCGCCCAGCGCGTCGGCATGGGCGGGATAGCGGATTTTGCGGTCGCAGATACCGCGCCGGATTTTCATCGGGCCACCACCGGCTATTTCCGCCCGAACAATTTTTCCACCTGGTCCATCGACAATTTCACCCAGGTGGGGCGGCCATGGTTGCACTGGCCGCTGTTCGGCGTCACCTCCATCTGGCGCAGCAGCGCGTTCATTTCGGCCGCCGACAGCACCCGCCCCGCCCGCACCGAACCATGGCAGGCCATGGTCGCCGCGACCAGATCCAGCCGCTCCGCCAGCCCCAGCGCGCTGGCGTGGGCGGCCAGATCGTCGGCAATATCCTGCACCAATTGCCTCGCGTCCGCCTTGGCCAGCACGGCGGGAACTGCCCGGACCAGCAGCGCGGCGGGACCAAAACGCTCCACCTCCACGCCCAATTCGGCCAGCGCCGCCGCCGCTGCCATCACCCGGTCGGCGGCGACCTCGTCCAGTTCGACCACTTCGGGCAGCAACAGCCGCTGCACCGCCACCGGCGCATCGGCACGCCGCGCCTTCAGCCCCTCCAGCACCAGCCGCTCGTGCGCGGCATGTTGATCGACCAGCACCAGCCCATCGGCTGCCTCGGCCACAATATAGGTGGCGGCGATCTGGCCGCGCGCCACCCCCAGCGGAAAGGCGGCAGGGACCGCCGCCACGGCGGCAGCGGCGGGTGCGTCCACCGCTTGGACCGCCCGGGCACCCGGCGGCAATGGCCCGGCAGCAAAGGGCAGGTCCACATCGGCCACCCGCGTGGCGGCAGCCAGCGGCGGGGCGGTGCCGGGGAAGTGCGCGCCGCCGTCATGGCTCCACCCGCGCATTGCCGCAGCATCCGGGCGCTGGACGCTGCGCATTCCGGCGGCCTCAATCGCCCGGCGCACCCCGCTGACCATCAGCCCGCGCACCAGCGCCGGGTCGCGAAACCGCACCTCGGTCTTGGCCGGGTGGACGTTCACATCCACCTCGGCCGTGGGCAGATCGACGAACAGCGCCGCCACCGGATGGCGATCACGCGCCAGCACATCGCGGTAAGCCGCCCGCAGCGCGCCAACCAGCAACCGGTCCTTCACCGGGCGGCGGTTGACGAACAGATATTGATGGTCGGCCACCCCCCGGTGATAGGTCGGCAGGCTGACCAGCCCGGAAATAACCACCCCGTCCCGCTCAACCATGATGTCCAGCGCATTGTCGGCAAGATCATGGTCAATCAGCGCGGCAATGCGCGCTTGCTGCCCCTGCCCCGACTGGACAGACAGCGTGCGCCGCCCGTCATGGTCCAGCACAAAGCCGATGTCGGGCCGCGCCATTGCCAGCCGCCGGACGACATCGGCGCACGCGGCATATTCGGCGCGCGGCGAGCGCAGAAACTTGCGCCGCGCTGGAACCTGGCCGAACAATTCCTCCACCCGCACCCGGGTCCCCGGCGGGGCACTGACCGGGCCTTCCCCGGCGGGGCGGCCAAAATCGACGCGATATTCATGGGCCGGGGCGGCGCCAATCCGGCTGGTGATGGCGAACCGGGCCACGCTGGCAATTGACGGCAATGCCTCACCGCGAAAGCCCATGGTGGTCACCGCATCAATCGCTGCGTCCGGCAATTTGGACGTGGCATGGCGTTCCAGCGCCAGCGCCAGATCGCCCGGTGCCATGCCGCAACCATCATCATCGACCTGAATCAGGCTGGTGCCGCCCGCACCCAGCCGAATGGTGATGCGGGCGGCACCGGCATCGATTGCGTTTTCGATCAATTCCTTCAGCGCCGCCGCCGGGCGCTCGACCACCTCGCCCGCCGCGATGCGGTTGATGAGTGATTCCGGCAGGCGGCGTATTGACATGCCGCCATCCCTAGCGCAGGCGAGACCAAAGTGCGAGCCAGACGCATTTCCCGCCGCACCGCGACCCGATCATGGCCCCGGCATGCTCTGCTGCCAGCCATCCGGACCGGGCGGCATTGCCCGGCGGGAGCAGAGGTCGCATCGTGGCAACGTCCGGGGTGCCCCCCAGAAATTGATGAAAGCAACACAACAAATGTCTTTTTTTTCCCGCTGGTTCAAATTCAACTCGCAAGACATGGCGGTCGATCTGGGCACCGCGAACACGCTGGTTTATGTGCGGGGCAAGGGCATCGTCCTGAATGAGCCATCGGTGGTGGCAATGGAAACCACCGGCGGGATCAGCCGGGTGAAGGCGGTGGGTGATGATGCCAAATTGATGATGGGCAAAACTCCCGACAGCATCGTGGCCATCCGCCCGCTGCGCGATGGGGTGATCGCCGATATCGATGTGGCCGAACAGATGATCAAACATTTCATCGTCAAGGTGAACGGCGGCAAGACCAACAGCTTCAGCCGCCCGGAAATCGTGATCTGCGTGCCGTCCGGGTCAACCTCGGTCGAGCGGCGCGCGATCCGCGATGCCGCGCTGAACGCCGGGGCCAGCCAGGTGTGGCTGATCGAAGAGCCGATGGCAGCGGCAATTGGTGCCAATATGCCGGTGACCGAGCCCATTGGTTCGATGGTCGTCGATATCGGCGGCGGCACGACTGAGGTGGCGGTGCTCAGCCTGCGCGGTCTGGCCTATACGACCTCGGTCCGCGCGGGCGGGGACAAGATGGACGAGGCGCTGGTGTCTTATGTCCGCCGCCACCACAATTTGCTGATCGGCGAAAGCACGGCGGAACGGATTAAAAAGGAATATGGCGTCGCCCGCCCGCCCGCCGACGGGGTGGGGAAAACCGTGTTCATCAAGGGCCGCGATCTGGTGAACGGGGTGCCCAAGGAAATTTCCATCACCCAGGCGCAAATCGCCGAGGCGCTGGCCGAACCCATTGGCATGATTATCGAGGGGGTGCGGATTGCGCTGGAGAATACCGCGCCGGAATTGGCCGCCGATATCGTCGATCAGGGGATTGTTCTCACCGGTGGCGGCGCGCTGATTGGCGGGCTGGACGAATTGATGCGGGATGCCACCGGCCTGCCGGTGACGGTGGCGGAGGACCCGCTGATCTGTGTGGCAATCGGCACGGGCCGCGCGCTGGAAGACCCTCAGTTTCGCGGTGTGCTGCTCCAGGCCTGACGCTTCTTGGGGGGACATGATGTGATGTGCCATGGCCCGAGCTGAACCCCGCCCGGCCGGGACGCGCCGTTCCGGCGATGATCGTGGTGCGCAAAACCGGCGGTTCATTGCCTATGTCATCGCGCTGTCATCGATGCTGGTCAGCGCCGTGCTGCTGATATTTTCGGTGGCCGATCCGCTCGGCTTTTCCGCGCTGCGCGCTGCGGTGCGCGAATTGGCCTCGCCGGTCGCGCGGGCGACACGCGGTGCGGTGGCCGGGCTGGGCAATGTGGACGAGGTCGTCGGCGCCTATATCGCGGCGGGCAGCCAGAACCGGGAGTTGGCCGCAGACCTGGCCAACACGCGCCGCCAGTTGGTCGCTGCCAGCAATCTGGCCGAGGAAAATCGCCAATTGCGGATCTTGCTGAATCTGGCGAGGCAACAGCCCCCGCCGGTGTCCCACGGCTATCTGATGGCATCCAGCCCCACCAGCGTGCGGCGCACGGCGGTGCTGAGTATCGGAGAGCGGCAGGGCGTGTCGGCGAATATGGCGGTGCGGGCCGCCGATGGCCTGATTGGTCGGATTTTGGACAGCGGCCTCAACACCGCCCGGATCGGGCTGTTGGCTGACCCCGGCATGGTGGTGCCGGTTCGCCGGGCCAGCGACGGGCTGCCAGCCCTCGCCAGTGGCCGCGGCCAGCGCGATGTGGAAATTCGCACCCTGAACATCGCCAACAACCCGTTTCGCGCCGGGGACATTTTGGTGACATCGGGGCAAGGCGGGGTCTATCCGCCGGGCATTCCTGTGGCGATTGTGGTTGCCCGCGATGCCGAGGGGGCATTGGCGCGCCCGCTGGCTGATCCCGCGACAGTTGATGTGGTGGCGGTGCTGCCGGAATATGCTCCCGTCGCCGCCCCGCCTGCCGCCGAAACCGGCACAGGCCCGGCGGCCAATTCGCCGCGCGGGCCGCGCTGAGATGGCATCCCGTCCCCCGATTTATGGCATGAACAGCCGGCCATCGCCGCTGATGCTGAATGCCGTTCCGGTGGCCAGTGTCATGATCGCCTCGCTGGTTCCGCTGATGGTGCCGGTGATCGCATCGACGGCGCTGGCCCCGTCACTGGGGCTGGTGATGTTTCTGGCATGGCGGCTGCTCCGTCCCGGTCTGTGGCCGGTGTGGATTGGCCTGCCACTTGGCCTGTGGGACGATGCGGCGGGGGTGACCGAGGTCGGCAGCGGACCATTGCTGTGGACGGCGGCGGTGCTGGCGATCGATTATCTGGACCGGCGGCTGTATTGGCGCGGCTTTGCCGAGGATTGGGCGATAGCGGCTGGCCTGATTGCCGCCGTTTGTCTGGTGACCGGCTGGCTGGGCAGCGGCGGGTTGCCCGCCAGCCAGTGGGTGTGGCTGGTCGCCCCCCAGATTTTGATGGGAATCTGCCTGTTCCCGCTGGCCACGCGGCTGGTCGCGGCGCTTGACCGCATCCGCCAGCACCGGCGATAGGTGGTGGTCCGCACCCCCGCCCCGCTGCTGACCGATGCCTCGCGCCGGCTGGTGTTCGACCGCCGGGCGGTGTTGATCGGCGGGGCACAAGCAGCGGTCGGAACCGTGATTGCCGCCCGTGTCGCCTATATCGCAGTGGTGGACAATGATCGCTACCGCCTGCAATCCGATGCCAACCGGTTCAGCCTGGCCCTGATCCCGCCCCGGCGCGGCTGGATTGTCGATCGCAATGGCAAGGCCCTTGCTGACAATCGGGTCAGCCTGCGCGTCGATCTGGTGCCGGGACGGTTGGAGGATGCCGATACGGTCGTGACCGAACTGGCGGGGTTGCTGTCGCTTGATGCCGACCGGCTGGCACGGGTGCGGCGCGACGTCGCTGCCGCCAGCGGGTACCAGCCGGTCGCAGTTGCCGAGAATATTGACGAGGCGGCCTATACTGCGGTGGTCGTGCGGCTGGGTGATGTGCCGGGGGTGGTGGCGGCGCGCGGCTATACCCGCAACTACCCCGCCGGGGCGGCGGTGGGCCATCTGCTCGGCTATGTCGGCACGCCCAGCGCCGCCGATTTTGAGGTTAGCCGCAATCCGCTCTATTTCACGCCCGGCTTCAAGATCGGCAAGGACGGAATCGAAAAGCATTTTGAGGATCGGTTGCGCGGCAAGCCCGGGGCGCGCCGCACCGAAGTGACCGCGCGCGGCAAGATTGTCCGCGAATTGGGAACCGAACCCGACCAACAGGGCCGGGCGGTGCAACTGACCATCGATGCCGATCTCCAGTCATTTGCCGCCCGGCGGATGGGCCGGGAATCGGGCGCGGCGATTGTGATCGATTGTCAGACCGGGGCCATTTTGGCCTTTGTGTCGATGCCCTGTTTTGACCCCAACGCTTTCATCGGCGGCATTGGCCAGCAAATGTGGGCCATGCTGCGCGCCGATGACCATATCCCCCTGTTGAACAAGGCAACGCGCGGGCTGTATCCGCCGGGGTCAACCCTGAAGCCGATGGCCGCGCTCGCCTTTCTGGAGGCAGGGGTCGACCCCGGCATGCGGATCAATTGCCCCGGCGGCTATCGGCTGGGCAATCGCACCTTTCGCTGTTTGGGCCGTCATGGTCCGATGGATATGGCCAGTGCAATCGAACGCAGTTGCAACACCTATTTTTACGCCATGGCCCACCGGCTGGGTTATGACGCGATTGCGCCCACGGCCCGCATGCTGGGGCTGGGGGAGGAGTTTGATCTGGCCGGGGCCAACCAACGCTATGGCACGATTCCCGACAGCGCTTGGAAATCCCGCCGCTACGGCCAAAAATGGACGGCATCGGATTCGCTGAATGCCGTGATCGGCCAGGGCTATGTTCTCACCAATCCGCTGCAACTGGCGGTGATGACGGCGCGGCTGGTGTCTGGTAAAAAACTCGATCCGCATCTGGTGCGCCGCAGCCAGCCCATTGCCGCCCTGCCCTATCCGGCGGAACATCTGGCCGTGGTGCGGGCGGGCATGGACCGGGTGGTGAACAGCGGCGGCGGCACTGGACGGGGCAGCCGGTTGGCCCTTGACGGTATTGCGATGGGCGGCAAAACCGGCACGGCCCAGGTGCGTGGGCTGGCGTCCGGATCGCGCGGGCAGAGCGGGGCGCGGCGGTTCCGCGATCACGGCCTGTTCATCGGCTATGCGCCGACCGACCAGCCCCGCTACGCCGCCGCGGTGGTGGTCGAGCACGGCCTGGGCGGGGCGCGGGCCGCAGCCCCGGTTGCCGCCGATATTTTCACCTTCCTTTATGACCGACAGGCCGCATTGACCAAGCTTGACGCGCTGGAAGCCGGATGGGGCGGCAGTATCGCCGAGCGCATGGAGCGGGATTTCGCCGCATGGCTGGCCATGGCGAACGGCGGCCCGGCAAGCGAGCCGGGCCTATGATCATCGTCCCCACCCCCATCCGGCGCATCCCATGGCAATTGATCGCGATTGTCAGCTTTATCGGCGGGTTTGGCACATTGGTGCTCTATTCGGCGGCGGGCGGCGATTGGCGCCCATGGGCGCTTAACCATGCCATTCGCTTTGTGGTGCTGCTGACGATGGCGCTGGTGATTGCCCGCATCGGCCTGCGGCTGATCGAACAGTTAAGCTATCCTGCCTATCTTGGCGTGCTCATTCTGTTGATCGGCGTGGAGGCGGTGGGCGCAATCAATGGCGGCAGCCAGCGGTGGCTGAACCTTGGCATCATCAATCTTCAGCCATCGGAATTGATGAAGGTGGCGGTGGTGCTGGCCTGTGCCCGCTTTTACAGCCAATTGCCCCCGTCGCTGAACCAGGGGATCGGCGCATTGTGGCCCGCGCTGTTAGTGATCGCGCTCCCGATGGGGCTGGTCCTGCTCCAACCTGATCTGGGGACCACGCTGGCAATTGCGGTCGGCGGCGTCACGGTGATGTTTCTGGCCGCGCTGCCATGGTGGTGGTTTGCCGGTGCCGGGGCGGCGCTGGCGGCATCGCTGCCGGTGGCGTTCAGCCTGATGCAGGACTATCAGCAGCGCCGGGTGCTGACCTTCTTAGACCCCGACAGCGACCCGCTGGGCGCGGGCTATCACATCAGCCAGTCAAAAATTGCAATTGGGTCCGGCGGCATCGGTGGCAAGGGATTTTTGAACGGCTCGCAAAGCCAGCTTGACTATCTGCCCGAAGGCCACACCGATTTCATCTTTGCGGCCATGACCGAGGAATGGGGGCTGGTCGGGGCATTTGCCCTGCTCGGCGCGTTCGCGCTGCTGCTGCGCTGGGGCACCAATGTCGCAAGGGCCGCCCCGACCCGCTTTGGCCAATTGGCGGGCGGCGGGATGGTCATGGTGATTTTCTTCTACGTTGCGGTGAATCTTTTGATGGTCGTGGGCTTTGCGCCGGTGGTCGGCATCCCACTGCCCATGTTCTCCCACGGCGGTTCATCGATGCTGACCGTAATGCTGAGCATCGGCATCCTGCTGGCAATCGCCAAAAGCCGCCCGCCCTCCCGCTAGTGGTTGGACCGCAACGGAAGAAACGGGCTTTAGCCAAGCCGTTGGTGGCGGTAAGTTGAGCCATCAGAATGAGAAAGCTGGCGGACCAGGCCGATATTCCAAAGGACGCAATGCCGGCGTTAATCCACCCGCGAGCCCCGCAGCCAGCAATCACCGCTTTTTCACATTGCCAACCCCCCTCGCCCATGTTAGCGGCCACCCCCGGAGGCTCGCCATGCCCCCACCCGGACGCATAGCTCAGTTGGTAGAGCAGCTGACTCTTAATCAGCGGGTCCTAGGTTCGAGCCCTAGTGCGTCCACCATATTTTCAAGCACTTAGCGAAAATCCTTCCTTGGGCTCAAAACCCGTGTCCGTCCCATGTCCGGCAGAGCGCCCTTTGGGAACCGCTTGCGTCCGAATAGTTCGAGCGTTGTCTCCCGACTGTCGGCAAGCCTCTTCATAGCCTCGTGATACC
>DAIUBZ010000069.1:0-8585 GCA_036846445.1 Sphingopyxis sp.
ATGGCCGCCCGCTCCAGCGCCTCGTCGGCATCCTTGCCGGTCACGCCAAATGGCCGCAGGTCAACCAGCGCCAAATGGGTGTCGGTGCCGTCCGCCACCAGATCGGCCCCCCGGGCGCGCAATTGCGCGGCCAGCGCCTGGGCATTGGCAATGGTGGCCCGGGCATAATCGGCGAATTCCGGGCGCAGCGCCTCGCCAAATGCCACCGCCTTGGCGGCGATGACGTGCATCAACGGCCCGCCCTGAAGCCCCGGAAACACCGCGCTGTTGATCCGCTTGGCAATCGCCTCGTCATTGGTCAGCACCATGCCGCCGCGCGGGCCGCGCAGCGTCTTGTGGGTGGTGGTGGTCACGACATGGGCATGGGGCAGCGGCGATGGATGCGCCTTGCCCGCCACCAGCCCGGAAAAATGGGCCATGTCGACCACCAGCAACGCGCCAACATCATCGGCAATCGCCCGAAAGCGGGCAAAGTCAATCTGGCGCGGATAGGCAGAGCCGCCCGCAAAGATCAGCGCCGGGCGGTGTTCGCGTGCCAGCGCCTCAACCGCGTCATAATCGATCAGATGATCGTCGGGCCGCACCCCATATTGCACCGCATTGAACCATTTGCCCGACTGGGCCGCCTTGGCCCCGTGGGTCAAATGGCCGCCCGCGTCCAGGCTCATGCCCAAAATCGTCGCACCGGGCTTGGTCAGGGCCAGCATCACCGCGCCATTGGCCTGAGCGCCGCTGTGGGGCTGAACATTGGCAAAACCGCAATCATACAGGGCCTTGGCGCGTTCAATTGCCAGGGTTTCGACGGCATCGGACGGTCCGCACCCCTGATAATAGCGGCGGCCCGGATAGCCCTCGGCATATTTGTTGGTGAACACCGATCCTTGCGCGTCCAGCACGGCGCGGCTGACGATATTTTCCGATGCGATCAGTTCGATCTGATATTGCTCCCGGTCCATCTCGGCGGCCATGGCGGCGGCGACGGCGGGATCGGTGGCCGCGACATCGTCGGTGAAAAATCCGGCGGCGCGGATGGCCGGGCGGCGGTCAAGCGTGGTGGTGTTCATCGGCGCAGCTCCTTGGCAGCAAAAAATCAGGGGGCAGGGTGGGTTAATTTGTCAACGCGGCGCTGGTGGCGGCCACCGGCAAAGGGGGTGGCCAAAAAGGCGCTGATACAGGCCCGGGCCATATCTTCGCCGATCAGCCGGGCCCCCAGCGCGATCACATTGGCATCATTATGTTCGCGGGCCAGCGCCGCCGACAGCGGATCGTCAACCCGCGCCGCGCGGCACGCCGGGTTGCGATTGACCGCGATGGCAATGCCAATACCCGAACCGCACAGCGCAATGCCGCGGTCCGCCGCGCCGCCCGCGATATGGGCGGCCAGCGCATAGCCATAATCAGGATAGTCGACGCTGTCGGTGGTCGCGGGACCCAGATCGGCGACATCATGCCCCTCGGTCCGCAGCCACGCCGCCAATGCCGCCTTCAGCGCGACGGCCGCATGGTCGGAGGCGATGGCGACTTTCACAGGGCAGATTCCTTCAAGTCTCGGCAGACGTTGCGGGGCATTATCCCAATCAGGCGGCGTTTGCCACCGTCGATCCTGGCGGCTAAACCAATGGCATGGCTGATGCGTTCCAGACGATCATGATCGCCAGCGGCATTTTGCTGCTGGGCGGCGGCTATTTTGCTGCCAAAAATGGCGACCGCCGCCGGGCGGGGTTGATGGTGGTCGCCGCGCTGGTGCTGTTTGGCAACGCCGCCATCTGGCTGGTGCCGCTGTGATCCGCGCCCCGGCTATTTGATCGGCGAATCGGGGGCCAGCCGCATATCCAGATAGTTGTTCAGCGACTTCATCAACTGCTCCAGCTCAAATTCAAAAAAATGATTGGCGCGGGGGATTTCATCGTGGTGGATGGTGATGCCCTTTTGCGTCCGCAATTTTTCGACCAACTTCTGGACGGCGGCGGGCGGAACGATCTCATCCGCCGTGCCCGCCACAATGATGCCGGACGAGGGGCAGGGGGCCAGAAAGCTGAAATCATACATGTTGGCGGGCGGGGCTACCGACAAAAATCCGCGAATCTCTGGCCGCCGCATCAGCAATTGCATGCCAATCCACGCGCCGAAGCTGAAACCGGCGATCCACGTGGTCGATGCCTCGGGATGAATGCTCTGCACCCAATCCAGCGCTGATGCCGCATCGCTGAGTTCGCCAATGCCATTGTCGAACGTGCCCTGGCTGCGCCCGACCCCGCGAAAATTGAACCGCAGTGTCGCAAAGCCGCGCGCGACAAAGCTTTTGTACATCGCTTGGGTGATGCGGTCGTTCATCGTGCCGCCGCCTTGTGGGTGGGGGTGCAGGATCAGCGCAACCGGCGCGCGGGGGCGCGGCGGCGGGCTGAATCGCCCCTCGATGCGGCCTTCGGGTCCGGTGAAAATAACGTCGGGCATGATGATCCTTTGCGGCAGCGCTTGGCGGATGCGGGGGGACGCCTCTATACAGCAATGATCGATAACGCAAATTTTGCGATTCATTCTCAATTGGCGAACCAGTGGCGACATGATCTACCTCGATTATCAAGCGACCACTCCGCTGGCACCAGAGGCGCGGGCGGCAATGCTGGAATGGCTGGGCGGGCCGGGTGACGATGCGGCCAGCTTTGCCAATCCCGCGGGCAATTACCGCGCCGGGCGGATGGCGGCGGCGATGGTGGAGGGCGCGCGCGATGCGGTGGCCGCCCTGTTGCCGCCCGGCGGGCGGGTGACGTTCACCAGCAGCGCAACCGAGGCGATCAACTGGGTCATGGCGATGCACCCCGGCCCGGTGGCCGCCACCAGCATTGAACATGCCGCGACCATCCAATGTGCCGAGCGCCGGGGCGGCGCGCTGTTGCCTGTGGCAGCGGACGGCATAGTGCCGGTGCCCGCTGCCCTGCCGCCCGGGGCGCTGGTCACCACCATGCTGGTCAACAATGAAATCGGCACCATCCAGCCGGTGGCCGCCATCGCCGCCGCCGCCCACGCCGCTGGCGGGCAGATGCTGTGCGATGCGGTTCAGGCCTATGGCCGGATGGCGATTCCGGCTGGCCCGGATTATATCGCGATCACCGCGCACAAAATTCACGGGCCAAAGGGCATAGGTGCCCTGTGGATTCGCGATGGCGTGGAACTGCCGCCGTGGCTGGTCGGCGGGGCGCAGGAGGAAGGCAGGCGCGCGGGCACGCTGGCCCCGGCGCTGATTGCCGGGTTCGGCGCGGCGGCGCGGCTGGCGGTTGAACGCATGGCCAGCGACGCCGCCCATGTCGCCCGGTTGTGGGATATTGCGGCGGGCGAACTGGCGGGCTGGACCATCAATGGCAGCACCGCGCCGGGGGCGCGCTATCGCGGCAATATCAATGTGCGCCGCGACGGGGTGAACGGGGCGCGGCTGTTGTCAGACGCCCGCAGTGTCGCCTTTTCATTGGGCAGCGCCTGTGGCAGCGGGTCGGGCCGGGTCAGCCATGTGCTGCGCGCCATCGGCCTGGACGAAGCGGCGGCGCGCTCGTCCATTCGGCTGGGCTGGGGCCGCTATACCAGCGAGGCGGATTTGCGGGCGGGGCTGGACGCGATTCTGGCCGCCGCCGCCATTCAGGGAGTGACATGATGGACGATCCTGCCGCCGCACCGGATCCGGCGACCACGCCGCAGATTCAGGTCACATTTGTCCATGCCGATGGCGAAGCGCGCACCCATGGCTTTGCGCCGCCGGGCACCCGGCTGCTGGAATTGGCGCAGGCGCATTTGCTGCCGCTGGAGGGGACGTGCGAAGGGCAAATGGCCTGCTCCACCTGCCATGTCATTGTCGCACGCGAGGATTTCGCCCGGCTGCCACCCGCCAGCGAGATGGAGGAAGATATGCTGGATTTGGCCGCCGGGGCGCGGCGCACCAGCCGGCTGGCCTGTCAGATTCTGCTCGACCCCAGTCTGGACGGGCTGACCGTCCATATCCCCGGTGAAGCGCGCAATATGCAGGGTGCGCGGTGATCCCGGCCCGGCTGGCGCTTGGCCCGCTGGCTTTGCTGCTGGTCTCCTGTCAGGCGCCAGTGCCGCCGCCAGCCGTCACGGCCCCGGCACCGCCGTCCGCGCTGGCCGAGCAGCTGGCCGTGCTGGAGCAGCGGGTTGGTGGGCGAATCGGAGTGGTGGTGACGGATGCGGCGGGCCGGGTGAGGCACGGTTGGCGCGCCGATGAACGTTTCGCCATGTGCTCAACGTTCAAACATTTGCTGGCCGCTATGGTCCTGCACCGCTCCACGCGCGGCGGGGCGTCGCTGCGCACACCCTTGCCATTCGGCCCCGACGATATGGTGGCGCATGCGCCGGACACGGCCAAGCTGGTCGATCCAACCACCGGGCGCGGGGAATGGCGGCTGGGCTTTGCCGCTGAGGCGATGGTGGTCAGCAGCGACAATGTTGCCGCCAATCTGGTGTTGCGGCACATCGGCGGCCCGGCGGCGTTGACCGCATGGCTGCGGCAGCAGGGCGACGGCGTGACCCGGCTTGACCGCAATGAGCCGACATTGAACGAAAATGCTCCCGGCGATCCGCGCGACACCACCACCCCGGCGGCGATGGGAGCCACGACGGCGCGGCTGGTGTTTGGCGATGCGATTGACCCGCGCCTGCGCCAATCGCTGCGCGCCTGGATGGTCGCCAGCCCAACCGGCACCGCCCGCATCCGTGCGGGCCTGCCCGGCGATTGGCGGGTGGGCGGCAAAACCGGCACCTGCGCCGCCGCCTATAATGAAGTGGCATTTGCCGAAACCGAGACGGGTGAGCCGATGGTGATTGCCATCTATCTTGACCGGCCCAAAGTGTCCGCCGCCGACGCCGACAATGTGATCGCCGAGGCGGCATGGCTGACGACATGGGCGGGCAAATGACGCGCTGCGGGCTTGCATAACGGCGCGCTGGCGGTCATATGGCCAGTGGGAGTCGGGCGGACGGTGCCGTCGCCAACCCGGTCAGATCCGGAAGGAAGCAGCCGTAACGATATTCGCCCCGGGTCGTTCCGGCTCCCACCCCTTCATCTGGCCGCGCCGCAACTCCCCCTTCGACAATTGCCGCCGGGCCGCCTAAACCAGCGTGATGAGTGATTCCGCTGAACCTTCACTGGCCATGGCCGGGCTGGAACTGGCCGCCGCGCCATTGGCGGCGGGCGGGGCGTATCGGGTGCTGGCGCGCAAATATCGCCCGCAAAATTTCGCCCAGTTGATCGGGCAGGATGCGATGGTGCAAACGCTGGCCAATGGCATTGCCCGCAACCGGCTGGCCCATGCCTTTGTGCTGACCGGGGTGCGCGGGGTCGGCAAAACCTCGACCGCCCGGCTGATTGCCAAGGCGCTGAACTGCATCGGCCCGGACGGCCAGGGCGGGCCGACGATCGACCCGTGCGGGGTGTGCGCCAATTGCGTGGCGATTGCCGAGGGGCGGCACATTGACGTCATCGAAATGGATGCCGCCAGCCACACCGGCATCGACGATGTGCGCGAAATCATCGAGGCGGTGCGCTATGCCGCAGTATCGGCGCGCACCAAATTATACATCATCGACGAAGCGCATATGCTGTCAAAGCCGGCGTGGAACGGTCTGTTGAAAACATTGGAGGAGCCGCCGCCGCACGTCAAATTCCTGTTCGCCACCACCGAAGTGGCCCGGGTGCCGGTGACGGTGTTGTCGCGCTGTCAACGCTTTGACCTGCGCCGGATTACCCCGGCGATGCTGTTCAGCCATTTTGGCGCGGTGCTGGCGGCCGAAGCCGTGCGCGCCGAGCCAGAGGCGGTGTGGCTGATCGCCCACGCCGCGGAAGGGTCGGTGCGTGACGGGCTGTCGATGCTGGATCAGGCGATTGCCCAGGCGGGACAGGCCGGACCGGGCAGCGATCCGAGCGGCGATCCGGGCGGGGATGATGGGGCTTGTGCCATCACCGCTGATGCGGTGCGGGCGATGCTGGGCCTGTCCGATCGGATGGGCGCGCGCAAATTGCTGAGCGCGCTGCTCGCGGGCGATGGTGCCGGTGCGATTGCGCTGGCCCGCGCGGCTCATGCGCAGGGCAGCGAACCGGCGGCGCTGGTGCAGGCGCTGATGCAACTGGTCCACGCGATCAGCATGGCCAAGGTGGCGCGGCTGGATGACCCCGCGCTGGATGCCGAGGCGGCGGCGGATATTAAGGATCTGGCGGCGCGGCTTGGCGTCGCGCAATTGAGCCGCCTCTGGCAATTGCTGGCCCAGGGGCATGATGAGGTGGGGCGGGCAGCGGCGGCCAGCGACCATCTGGACATGTTGCTGCTGCGGATTGCCTTTGCCGCGACCATGCCTGACCCCGGCGAATTGGCGCGGCTGCTGGCTGAACGCAGTGACCCGCCCGCTGCACTGCCGCCGCTTTCCCCGCCAGCGCCAGCAGCAACGCCAGCGTCAGCGCTGGCGCTGGCGCCAGACGCAACGCTGGCGCCAGCAGCGCCGCCGCCGCCCCCCGCCGCCGCTCCCACCGCTGCGTCCGCTGCGACGGCCCCGGACGCCATGCTGGTGGCCGCACAAGCCGCGTTTCCCGGCGCGCGGCTGGCCCCCGGCAACCCGTCGCCGCCCGCCGCCATTGCGGATGCGCTGGCCGCGCGGGACGGCCCCGATTTCACCGCCCCGGCGCCCAGCGCTGGCCCAACGACAGGAAATGCGCCATGAAATCCCTCGAAGAAATGATGCAGGCCGCTCAGGCCGCCGCCGCCGCCGTTCAGGCGCAAATGACCGAAGCGCAGGCCAAGCTGGACACGGTCGAGGTCGAGGGCGTGTCGGGCGGCGGCCTGGTGCGGATTTGCGCCACCGCCAAGGGCCGGATTAAAAGCATCGCGATCGACGACAGTTTGCTGGTGCCCGCCGACAAGGGGATGCTGGAGGATTTGCTGGCCGCTGCGTTTAACGACGCCCGGGAAAAGGCCGATGCGGCCAGCAACGCTGAACTGGCGAATGCCACCAGCGGCCTGGCGTTGCCGCCGGGGTTCAAACTGCCATTTTGACGGGCGCGATTGGCCCCGCCGTTGAAAGCGGTCATGGCAATGCCATATTCGGGTCTGGGCGCGGTCAAGTGCGGCTATAAGAATGATGGTGCGGCGCTGGTCCGCCGCGCCCGACGTGATGGAGTTTTCCCTTGAATCAGAACCTGCCCCTGCTGCCGCTGCGCGATATTGTCGTGTTCCCGCACATGATTGTCCCCCTGTTCGTTGGCCGGGACCGGTCGGTGGCGGCGCTCGACCTGGCGATGGAACAGGGCAAGGAGATTTTCCTGCTGGCCCAGCTTGACCCGGCGGTCGACGATCCTGACCGCGACGATCTTTATGAAACCGGGGTGATCGCCACCGTCTTGCAACTGCTCAAACTGCCCGATGGCACGGTGCGGGTGCTGGTGGAGGGCAAGCAGCGGGCGGAACTGGTGGCGCTGGACGCCAGCAATGATGCGGTAACGGCAACGGTGGCACCGCTGGTCCCGGCTGGTGATGGGGACGGCGATGCTGCGGCGGAACCGGGCGATGCCGAGGCCGGGGCGCTGATGCGGTCGGTGATCGAACAATTTGAAAATTACGCCAAATTGAACAAGAAAATGGCGGCGGAAACCGCGGTGCAAATTGGTCAGATCGATGATCCCTCGCGGCTGGCCGATGCGGTGGCCGGCAATATCAACATCAAGGTCGCCGACAAACAGGCGCTGCTGAGCGAAGCGGACGCGGCCCGGCGGCTGGAGATGGTATTTGCCTTCATGGAGGGCGAGCTGGGGGTGCTTCAGGTCGAGAAAAAGATTCGCGGCCGGGTGAAGCGCCAGATGGAAAAGAGCCAGCGCGAATATTACCTCAATGAGCAATTGAAGGCGATTCAGCGCGAATTGGGCAATGGCGAAGACGGCGGCGGCGACGATCTGGCGGATTTGGCCGACAAAATCCGCACCCTGAAACTGTCCAAAGAGGCCCGGAGCAAGGCGGAGGCTGAGCTGAAAAAACTGCGCGCCATGGCCCCGATGAGCGCCGAGGCGACGGTGGTACGCAACTATCTCGACACGTTGCTGGGCCTGCCATGGGGCAAGAAGAGCCGGCTGAAAAAAGATATTGCCGCAGCGCAGGCGGTGCTGGACGCCGACCATTATGCGCTGGAAAAGGTCAAGGACCGGATCGTCGAATATCTGGCGGTTCAAGCCCGCACCAACAAGCTGAAGGGCCCGATATTGTGTCTGGTTGGCCCGCCGGGCGTGGGCAAAACTTCGCTGGGCCGCAGCATCGCCAAGGCGACGGGCCGCGAATTTATCCGCCAATCGCTGGGCGGGGTGCGGGACGAGGCCGAAATTCGGGGCCACCGCCGCACCTATATCGGCTCGCTGCCCGGCAAAATCGCCAGCAATCTGAAAAAGGCGGGAACGATGAACCCGCTGTTCCTGCTGGATGAAATCGACAAATTGGGACAGGATTTTCGCGGTGATCCCGCCTCCGCGCTGCTGGAGGTGCTGGACCCGGAACAAAATGGCAAGTTTCAGGACCATTATCTGGAAATCGACGTTGACCTGTCGG
>DAIUBZ010000070.1:0-8561 GCA_036846445.1 Sphingopyxis sp.
CCACGCCGCTGCCTTGCCAATGCCGCTGGCGAGATTGAACAGCGCTTTCGCTTCCTCACTGGCGATGGCGGGGTCGGCGGGGAAGCGCTCGGCCAGCGCGTTCATCCGCGCGGTCAGCATCGGCAATTGGTCCCACGCCGCTGCCTTGCCAATGCCGCTGGCGAGATTGAACAGCGCTTTCGCTTCCCATTGATCGGCGGCGTGGGCGCTGGTATTGCCGCTGGAATGCAATTGGTCGGTGCGCGCCGCCAATATCTTCATCAGGCCGCTGCACTCGGCCAGATCGTCCAGCAGGATCATCGCGTCCACGCACATCCCGGCAAAGGGTGCCAATTGTTCCGCCGCACATTCGGGCGGTGGGGCGAGCCACTCCAGGTTCCGAACCAGCGCCGGAAAATCGCGCACACAGCGGGCGGCAAAGCGGCCCGCATCATCGCCGCCACGGGCATAGGCCAAGCCGCAGAAATCGGCGACCTTTGCCGATCCATAATCATCCTTGATTTGGCGCAGCCGGTCGAGCGCGTGAAATTCGCCCAGCAAATCCGGCTCCAACTGGCGCAATTCGCCATCCACCACATCGGTCATGGCCCGCAGCAGCGCCGGATTGGGTGCCGCCGGAAACAGCGGATCCAGCCTTGACCCCGCCGCGCCGGCCACAGCCGAATGGTTCGGCAGGCCCAGGGTGAAGCTGGCCAGCGCCAACAGATTTTCATGCTGGTCATAAATGGCCGGATCGCCCGCCGCCTGCCGCCAAAATGCGTGGCGGTCGCGCCTGACCAATTCGCCCAAAATAACCACCCGGGCATCGGCCCCGCTGGGCAAATCCGCCAATGGCGTGCCCTGCGCTGCCTGATGCTCGGCCCATTCCGCCGCCGCCAGGGCAAAGATCGGGCGGGGCGGGCCCGGCACGTGGGTGCCATCGGACGCCATCACCGGTGGGTGTGGGTCAATCGCCGCCAATTTGTCCAAAAAAGCATTGGCCGCATCCGGGTCGGCCATCAGCTGGGGATAGTGGGCGCGCAACATCGCGATGATTGCGCCCCAATCCAGCGGCGGCAAGGCCCAGCCGCGATCGCCGCACACGCCAGCCATGCGGAACATCCGCTCCGCCACCGCAGCGCCATCGCCGCTGGCCGGGACAATGGTGCCAAACCACCGGTCACGGGCGTCGCGTTCCAACAGCAACAGCCGCACCGGAAAATCAAAATGCCGTGCCCGGCGCATCAGCTGCGACAGCAGGGTGAAAATCTGGTCCGGGCACTGCGCCGGATAATCAATCACGATCAGCGTCGGTGCACGGGGCAGCCAATTGGGCGCCCAAAGGATCATTGTCGCCAATTCGCTGATCGGCAGCCGCCGCCCGACCCAGCCCAGCGGCAGCTGGTCCCGCACCAAATGCCATGCCAGCCTGGTTTTGCCCGCGCCGCCGTCGCCGGTGATCAACAGCCAGCGAAAGGCTTGGCTCGTCGCCCAACTGACCGGCTCACCCAAAAACCGGTGCAAAATGTCAATTTCATCATCGCGGCCAACAAAATCCACCGCGTGGCTGTTATATTTTAATTTGTTGGCGGCGGTGTCCTGGTTGCCATCCTGCCATTGGTCCATCAATATTTCGACCGGATCATGGTCCAAAACCGCGAGCAATGTGGCAATATGGCCGCTCAACTCCTCGCGCAGCCCCTCAAACGCCTCGGTCAGCCCGTCCAGCCTGGTTCCACTATATAGCGCCTGCACCACCTCCAGGCTCATGGCGGCGTCGATCGGCGGCGGCTCGGCTGGCTGACCCGCCAGACGGCTGCGCAAAAATTCGCGCACCTGTTCCCGGTCGCGGCCTTCCCGGCAAATCGCGACCATCCTGCTGAACAAACTGGCAACACGGGGATAGCTCACCAACAAGGCATGCAGATTCGTGCGAGCCGCGCCCGCAATCATCGTCATCAGCGGGCCGGACGCCCGGGCGGCGAGGAACATCAACGCGCTCCCCGCGAACCTGGGGCATCCCAGATCCTCGAGGTTTTGCAAGCAATAGGCCCGCACATCCTTGTCGGAAAATACTTCCGCTAGCCCGCCTCTGGCGAGTTGCTCGACCAGTTCCGCATTGTCTGATTCGGTCATCGCTTACCCCTGCCTAGCAAGGATGCATGGTCCGGATGGCGATGGCAACCGCCCGCGCGCCGCCGCCGTTATTGATCCAGAAAGCTGCGCATTTTGCGCGAGCGGCTGGGGTGTTTCAGCTTGCGGAGCGCCTTTGCCTCAATCTGGCGGATGCGTTCGCGGGTCACGCTGAACTGCTGGCCGACCTCCTCCAGCGTGTGGTCGGTGTTCATGCCGATGCCGAACCGCATCCGCAGCACCCGCTCCTCGCGCGGGGTGAGCGACGCCAGCACGCGGGTGACGGTTTCTTTCAGGTTCGATTGCACGGCCGCATCCACCGGGATGACGGCATTTTTGTCCTCGATAAAATCGCCCAGATGGCTGTCTTCCTCATCGCCAATCGGGGTTTCCAGGCTGATCGGTTCCTTGGCGATTTTCATCACCTTGCGAACCTTTTCCAGCGGCATCGACAACCGCTCGGCCATTTCCTCCGGCGTCGGTTCACGCCCGGTTTCGTGCAGGAATTGGCGTGAACAGCGCACCAGCTTGTTGATCGTCTCGATCATGTGGACCGGAATGCGGATGGTGCGGGCCTGGTCGGCGATGCTGCGGGTGATCGCCTGGCGGATCCACCAGGTGGCATAGGTGCTGAACTTATACCCCCGGCGATATTCGAACTTATCGACCGCCTTCATCAGGCCGATATTGCCCTCCTGGATTAAATCCAGGAATTGCAGGCCCCGGTTGGTGTATTTTTTGGCGATGGAAATCACCAGGCGCAAATTGGCCTCGACCATTTCCTTTTTCGCAATCCGGGCCTCGCGTTCGCCCTTTTGCACCATATTCACCACCCGGCGAAATTCGGGCAGACTCATGCCGGTGGATTGGCTGATGTCGGCGATTTCGCTGCGGATGCGGTCGACGCCCTCGGCTTCGGCGGCGGCGAATGCGGCCCATTTCTTGTCCAGCCCGGCGACGCTGCCCACCCACGCCTCGTCCAGTTCATGGCCAATATAGCGGTCCAGAAACGCCTTGCGCGGCACCTTGTGGCGCTCGGCCAGCCGCAGCATCTGGCCGCCCAGCGCGGTCAGACGGCGGTTATAGCTGTAAAGCTGGTCGACCAGATATTCGATTTTCGAGGCGTGAAACTGCACACTCTCGACCTGCGCGGTCAATTCCTCGCGCAGGCGGCCATATTTTTTCTCCATCGCCGGCGGCACATCGCCGCCCAGCGACAATGCCTCGATCCGCGCCCGCTGGGTTTTCACAAACTCCTTGAAATTCTTGGCAATCGCCGCGAATTTTTCCAGCGCGTCGGGCTTGAGCAGCTCCTCCATCGCCGCCAGCGACAGGGTGTTGTCCTCCTCTTCCTCCTCGAACACCGGGCGGGTGCGCCGCTCGGTCAGCTCTTCTTCATCCTCATTCACCGGGGCGGGGGCGGCGGCCTCATCCTCCTCTTCCTTGAACGACGGCCCGGCGGTTTTTTCGCTGATCTCGGCCTCGCCCTCGTCCTCGGCATCGTCGGTCAGGGTTTCAGGCGCCGGGTCTTTTTGCAGCATCGCCTCCAGATCGACGATCTCGCGCAACTGCATTTCGCCGTCGTTCAGCATTTTCGACCAGTTGATGATGGCGTTGAACGTCAGCGGGCTTTCGCACAGGCCGACAATCATCATGTCGCGCCCGGCCTCTATTCGCTTGGCAATCGCAATCTCGCCCTCGCGGCTCAGCAATTCCACCGCGCCCATTTCGCGCAGATACATGCGAACCGGATCGTCGGTGCGGTCCACCACCTCTTTTTTCTTCTCGGGCGCGGGACCAGCCAGCGCGCCGGTGTCACCGGCCAAATCCGGCTCGTCATCATCGCCCTCGGCGGCGGCTTCCTCGCGCACATCCTCGTCGCTTTCGACGATATTGACGCCCATGTCAGAAATGGCCGACATGATGTCCTCAATCTGTTCGGACGACATCTGGTCTTGGGGCAGCGCCTCATTCAGCTCGTCATAGGTCAGATAGCCACGCTTTTTCGCGCGCGCGATCAGCTTTTTCACCGCTGCCTCGTTCAAATCCAACAGCGGCTGGTCGCCGGATTTTTCGTGGGTGTCGATGCTGTCGTCGTCTGACATATGGGAAAACGCCCTTTTTTCTGATTATTCCGGCCGGGCCAGCGCTGGTGCTGCCCGCAAATTGCTAAATCTCGCCTCGATCCGCCAATGCCAGCAGCCGCTCGGTCATCCCCCGCTCGACCGCCACCAGCCGCTGTTGCTCAGCAAAATTTGCCTCGTCAAATTGCTTGGCCAACTGCGCGGTGGCGGCGGCAAGCTGTGCCCCGACTTCGGGCCGGGTAACCATCAGGGCAATACATTCCCGCAAATCCTGCTCCGCTGCCCCCTCAAATCCCGCAGCCGCGATTTTGTTGAACGAAAACCGCATCGCATCCGCCCGCAGCAGGCTGGTTGCCCTATTATACAGATTCGCATCAGCCAATATGGCAAGCAAGCGCTCAGTATCAAGGCTTTCATGCAGTTCGGCTGCGTCGATCATGGCATTCAGCAAGGCGGCGTCGGCGCCAGCCGCCGGTGACAGACGGCACAGCAGGTCATATTGGCGGTTCAGCACCGCTGGATAGCGCAGCAATCCGCCCAATATTGCCGCAATCACCGGGCCGTCGCCGCCGCCGCGCCCGCGCGCATGGGTATCCTGATGCGCGGTGCGCGGCGGCGGCGGCGCATAGCGGCCCGCGCGCGGCCCGGTGGCGCGGCTGCCCCCCGCGATGGCCGGCCGAGGCGGGCGAGCGAACAGCGTGTCCAGCCGGTCCTGAAACGCCGCGCGATAATGGTGGCGCACATCGGCATCGGCAATGCTGTCGGCGGCCTGCATCACCCGTTGTTTCAGCGCGGCGCGGGCCTCTGGCGTTGCCAGTGGGGCAGCGGCCACCTCATGCGCCCAAATGCGCTCTACCAGCGGCTGGGCAGCTTCCAGCACCGCCGTCAGCGCGTCTGCGCCGCCGCTGCGCACCAGATCATCGGGGTCCTGCCCCGGCGGCAAGGTGGCAAAGGCCAGGCTGAACCCCGGGCGCAACAGCGGCAGGGCGCGCATCGCCGCGCGGATCGCTGCCTTTTGCCCGGCATTGTCGCCATCAAAACACAGGACCGGCACCGGCACCATCCGCCACAGCAGCGCCAGTTGCGCCTCGGTCAGCGCGGTGCCCAGCGGTGCGACTGCATCGTCAATGCCCGCCCCGGCCAGCGCGATCACGTCCATATAGCCTTCGACAACAATCACCCGGCCCGTGCGGCGCGATGCCGGGCTGGCGCGGTCCAGATTGAACAACACCCGGCCCTTGTCGAACAGCGGCGTGTCGGGGGAATTGAGATATTTCGGCTCACCCGCGCCCAAAATCCGCCCGCCAAAGCCAATTGCCCGGCCCCGGGCATCGCGGATAGGGATCATCAGCCGCCCGCGAAACCGGTCATATGGCTCCTTATCGTCCACCGCGATCAACATCCCGGCCTCGACCAGCATCGGCACCGGAAATTCGCTCAGCGCCGATTTCAGCGCGCTGCGCTGGTCAGGGGCAAAGCCGATGCCGAACGCCGCGACCTCAGCCGCCGCCACCCCGCGCCGGGCCAGATAGGCGCGGGCGTCCGCCCCGGCCAGCCCGGCCAGATTGCCCGCGAACCAGGTGGCGGCAGCGGCGGTGACATCGCGCAAATCGCGCGCCGCCTCCGCCCGGGCGGCGGTGCGCGGGTCTGGCGCGGGCAATTCCATCCCGGCCTCACCGGCCAATTCCTTGACCGCGTCGATAAAGCCCAGCCCGCGCTGTTCGGTCATCCAGCGGATGGCGTCGCCATGCGCGCCGCACCCGAAACAATGGTAAAATCCCTTCTCATCATTGATCGTGAAGCTGGGGGTGGTTTCGTGGTGAAACGGGCACAGCGCCTTATATTCGCGGCCCGCCCGGCTGACCTTGATCGACCGGCCAATCAGCGAGGACAAGGTGATGCGCGAGCGCAATTCGTCCAGCCATTGCGGGGTCAGGCTCATCGCGCTGGCCGCGCGGGCAGGCGCAGGGCGGGCACCACCGCGCCGCCTAACCCGCCAGCGCGGCTTTCACCCACGCGCTGGCCTTGCTCATGTCCATGACGCTGCCGTGGCGGTCCTTTACCGCGGCCATGACGCGGCCCATGTCCTTGACGCTGGCCGCGCCCAGTTCGGCGGCAATGGCGGCAATGGCGGCGCGGGCGGCGGCCTCGTCCAGTTGCGCGGGCAAAAATCCCTCGATCACCGCCACCTCGGCGGCCTCGATCGCGGCCAGCTCGGCCCGCCCGCCCTGCTCATACAGGGCGATGGACTCGCGGCGCTGCTTGACCATTTTTTGCAGCACATCGACCACCAGCGCATCATCATCGGCGGGCGGCGCCGTGCTGGTCCGCAGCTCGATATCCCGGTCCTTCACCTTGGCCAGCATCAACCGGATGGTGCCCAGCCGCTCCTTGTCGCCCGCCTTCATTGCGGCAATCTGCGCGGCCTTCATCGCGTCGCGAATCGAACTGGTCATGGGCGGCGGGGCCTTTGATCAAAAATTGGGCAAGCGCGTCTCATAACTGCAACTTTGTGAAACCGATAGATTGCGCGCCCAAAAAAAATGGCATAGCTGGTCGTCCGTTTAGCCTGCTGAACGGAGCATCCATGGCCATGTCCTCATCCCCCTATCCCCGAGTCGCAGCGGCTGCCGGGCCGGCCCATGCGCCGACCGCACTATTGCTGCTGGCCGATGGCACGGCGGTCACTGGCCGCGGCTATGGCGCGGTGGGCAGCGGGGTGGGCGAATTGTGCTTCAACACCGCCATGACCGGGTATCAGGAGGTGCTGACCGATCCCAGCTATGCGGGCCAGATCATCACCTTCACCTTTCCGCATATTGGCAATGTCGGCACCAATGCCGATGACATGGAACGCAGCTGCGCGGCGGCGGTGGGCTGTATCACCCGCGAACTGCCGACCGCGCCCAGCAATTTCCGCAGCCAGCTCAGCCTGCCCGACTGGATGGCCAACCACGGGCTGATTGGCATGGCCGGGGTGGACACACGGGCGCTGACCCGGCGCATCCGCGCACTGGGCGCGCCCAATGTGCTGATGGCCCACGCCCCCGACGGGCGGTTCGATCTGGCCGCGCTGGCGCAGCAATTGGCGGCGTGGCCGGGGCTGGTCGGGGCCGATCTGGCCGCCGGGGTCAGCCGGTCGGCCAGCACCGCGTGGTCCGGCGGGCCATGGGCGCTGGGCGCGGGCTATGCTGCGGCGGGCGATGATGCCGCCCGGCCCCATGTTGTGGCGGTGGATTATGGGGCAAAGGACAATATCTTCCGCAATCTGGTGCGCGCCGGGGCGCGGGTGACGGTGGTTCCGGCCAGCGCCAGTTTGGACAGCATCGTCGCGCTGGCCCCCGACGGGGTGTTTCTGTCCAATGGTCCCGGCGACCCGGCGGCAACCGGGGCCCATGCGGTGCCGGTGATCCGGGGGCTGCTGGCGCTGGAGATTCCGCTGTTTGGCATTTGCCTGGGCCACCAGTTGCTGGCGCTGGCGGTCGGCGCAAACACGATCAAGATGCACCAGGGCCACCGGGGCGCGAACCACCCGGTGCAGCGGCTTGCGGACGGTACGGTGGAAATCACCAGCATGAACCACGGCTTTGCGGTGGATGCCGCGACGTTGCCGGATGGCGTGGCGGAAACCCACCGCAGCCTGTTCGACGGCAGCAATTGCGGCATTGAAGTGACCGGCAAAAACGCATTCAGCGTGCAATATCACCCCGAAGCCAGCCCGGGGCCGCAGGACAGTTTCTATTTGTTTGAGAAATTTGTGGGGATGATCGGGTGACAATATTCCCCATCGCTATGATCCCCCATGTCCCCCCTCCCCATTGGGGAGGGGTTGGGGGCGGGGGTTCGGCTGGGGCGGGGCGGGGCAACCCACGCGGCCTCGCGCGCCCCCACCCAACCCTCCCCCGCCCGGGGGAGGGCTTAGAGGCTGCGGGCTATTTCCAGCTCGCGCAATATGGCGGCGATGACCCCTTCGGCGTTGCCCAGCACCTCATTGTTCCAGAAGCGGATGACGCGATAGCCATGGGCCTCGATCATTTGCGTCCGCGCGGCATCGGCGGCATTTTCGGCATGGTGTCCGCCATCCACCTCGATCACCAACCGCAAGCTGCGGCAGGCGAAGTCGGTGATGAAGCCGCCAATCGGATATTGCCGCGTAAACCGCGCGCCCAATTGGTTGCCGCGCAGCCGCGCCCACAGGCGCGCTTCGGCCTCTGTCGGTTCGCGCCGCAGTTTTCGCGCAAGGCTGGTCAGTCGTTTTTCCGCCAATGTGCTGGACCCATCCCCAACCTCTTCCCGCAAGGGCAGGGACTTTTGATAGCATCAGGGACCTAAATGCCAAAACGCACTGACATCACATCCATCCTC
>DAIUBZ010000071.1:0-8529 GCA_036846445.1 Sphingopyxis sp.
GCGGCAACGCCAACGCTGATGCGGCCCGGATTTACGCCACCAGCTATGGCAAGGATCCGGAATTTTATGATTTCTACCGGGCGATGCAAAGCTATCGCCAGACATTTCTGGGCCCGGAAAACAAGGGGGCAACCAACATGGTGCTGGCCCCGGACAATGAATATCTCCGCCGGTTTCAGGGGAAATAAGCGCTGAGCGCGCCGCCGCTTGTGGCTGGCGGCGCGTTCAATCGCGGTTCAGCGTCGCCGCCGCAAACCCACGCTCCGCCCGCTTGTTGGCGGTGTTACAGGAAGGAAGTTCGCCCGTGCGTTATGTCTATGCTTTCACCGCTGCCTTGCTCGTGTCGGGCAGCGCGTTGGCCCTGACTGGTCAATTGCCTGCGGGCGCGCAAACCGTGTCGCTGGTCGCCGATGCCGCCAGCACGGCCGGTCCCCGCGCGGTTCCGCGCAGCGGCGCGCCGGAGAGCTTTGCCGATCTGGTCGAGCGGTTGCAGCCCGCGGTGGTGAATATCGCCACCCGCCAACAGGTGCGGCTGGGCACCCGGATCAATCCGTTCGAGGGCACCCGCGAGCCGGTGACCCAGGAGCAGGAAGGCGGCGGCAGCGGCTTTTTCATCTCCGCTGACGGCTATATCGTCACCAACGACCATGTGATCGCCGGGCAACGGGCGCGTGGCGGCGGATCCCAGGCGGTGGATGAGGTGACGGTGATCCTGACCGACCGGCGCGAATTTCGCGCCCGCATCGTGGGCCGCGACCCGACATCCGATCTGGCCCTGTTGAAAATCGAGGCCACCGGCATGCCCTTTGTCAAATTTGCCCCCAGCGGCACCGCCCGGGTGGGCGATTGGGTGGTGGCGATCGGCAATCCGCTGGGGCTTGGCTCGACGGTGACCGCCGGGATTATCTCCGCCTTGCAACGCAATGTCGGCACGCGCGGCGCCTATGACCGCTATATCCAGACCGACACTGCGATCAACCGGGGCAACAGTGGCGGGCCGCTGTTTGACCTCGATGGCAATGTCGTCGGCGTGAACAATATGCTGATTTCCCCGGTGGGCGCGAATATCGGGGTGAATTTTGCGATTCCCGCCGATGCCGCCGTCCCGGTGATCGAGGCGTTGCGGGCCGGGGCACCGCCCGCGCGCGGCTATCTGGGCATCAGCATTGAGCCGGTGGGCGAGGATTTGGCGGCGGCGCTGGGCGTCACCAAGAATCGCGGCGAATTCGTCCAACGGGTTGAGCCGGGCGAGGCGGCGGACAAGGCCGGGCTGAAGCGCGGCGATGTTGTCACCAAGGTGAATGGCCGCGACGTGACCCCGGACCAGAGCCTGTCGTTCATCGTCTCCAACGTCCGGCCCGGCACCCGTATTCCGCTGGAGGTGCTGCGCGATGGCAAGACCCTCACGCTGAATGCCACCGTCGGCACCCGCCCGACCGAGGAGAAACTGGCCCAGCGGCAATTTGACCCGGAGGCGAGCAGCGACCTGCCCGACAATGCCGATGCGGCGGCGGACCAGGTGATTCAGCGCGAATTGGGGCTGGCGGTTCAGCCGCTGACCCCCGACATCGCCCGTTCGCTGGGTGTGCCCAGCGGCACCACCGGCGTGGTGGTGGGCGCGGTGGCCAGCACATCGGATGCCGCGCGGCGCGGGCTGCGGCGCGGGGTCGTCATCACCAGCGCGGGCCGCCAGCCGGTCACCACTGCCGAGGCCCTGGCCAAGGCCGTGACCGATGCCAAGGCGGCGGGCCGCACCGCCCTGTTGCTGGAGGTGGTGCTGCGCGGCAATCCGCCGGAGTTTGTCACCCTGCGCCTGCGTCCGTAACGCTCAGGGATTGCCCGCCACCGCTTGATTTGTGCTCGCCACGCTTTAGGACGGGCGCACAACAGCTTGGCGGAGAATGGGTGTGGGCAAGGCAAGCGAACTTTACATCGGCCTTGGCGGCGGCGGGGCGGCGGACGGCCCGCGCCAGTCGCTGGTGCTGAAACGTGCCAACCGCCACGGGTTGATTGCCGGGGCGACCGGCACTGGGAAAACCGTCACCCTGCAAGGCTTGGCGGAGGGATTTTCCGCCGCCGGGGTGCCGGTGTTCGTTGCCGATGTGAAGGGCGATTTGTCGGGGCTGGCGATGCCCGGTGCGTCATCGGGCAAGCTGCACGATATTTTTGCCGCCCGCGCGCGCGATATCGGCCAGGCGGACTGGGCACCTGGCGACAATCCGGTGATATTCTGGGATTTGTTCGGCGCGCAGGGCCATCCGGTTCGCACGACCATATCCGAGATGGGACCGTTGCTGCTGGCCCGGCTGCTGGGGCTGAATGATACGCAGGAGGGCGTGCTGGCCATCGCCTTTCGGGTGGCGGACGAACAGGGGCTGCCGCTGATTGATCTGGGCGATCTTCAGGCGATGTTGATGTGGTGCGGCGACAATGCGGCGGCGCTGACCACCCAATATGGCAATGTGACGCGGGCCAGCATTGGCTCAATCCAGCGGCAACTGCTCAGCCTGGACAGCCAGGGCGGCGACAATTTCTTTGGCGAACCGGCGCTGGATATCATGGACATGATCCAGTGTGACGACGCGGGGCGCGGCTATATCAACATATTGGCCGCCGACAAATTGATGGCCAGCCCCAAATTATACGCCACTTTCCTGCTGTGGCTGCTGAGCGAGATGTTCGAGACGCTGCCCGAAGTCGGCGATCCCGACCAGCCCAAATTGGTGTTCTTTTTTGACGAGGCGCATTTGTTGTTCAATGACGCCCCGGCGGCGCTGATTGAAAAAATCGAGCAGGTGGTGCGCCTGATCCGGTCAAAAGGGGTGGGCGTCTATTTTGTGACGCAAAATCCGATTGATATTCCCGAGGCAGTGGCGGGCCAATTGGGCAACCGGGTTCAGCATGCGCTGCGCGCCTTTACCCCCCGCGATCAACGGGCGGTGAAGGCGGCGGCGGACACGTTCCGGCCCAATCCCAAGGTCGATGTGTCCCGCGAAATCACCGAATTGCGGGTGGGCGAGGCGCTGGTGTCGCTGCTCTTGCCCGATGGGGCGCCGTCGCCGGTGGAGCGCACGCTGGTCCGTGCCCCTGGGTCCCGTGCCGGACCGCTGGAGCCTCAGGAGCGGCGGATTATCCTGTCGATGTCGCCGGTGACCGGCAAATATGATGAAGCGTTCAACCGCGAGAGTGCCGAGGAGATATTGGCGGCACGGCTGGACGAGGCGAAGGCGGCGGCAGAGGCGGCGAAGGCGGAGGAAGCCGCCGACAAACAGGCCGCAGCCGAGGCAAAAGAGGCGGCCAAAGCCGCCGCCGCTGCCGAGCGTGAGCGCGCCCGCACCGCCGCTGCTGCCGAGCGGGCCGCCGCGCGGGAGGCGGCCCGGCCCAGCTTTGCCGAGCAAATGGCCAAATCGGCGGCGCGGTCGGCTGCCACCAGCATCGGGCGGCAGGTGGCGGGCCGCGCGGGCGGTCAATTGCTGCGCGGCCTGCTCGGCGGCCTGTTCAAATAGCCCGCAGGATCGGGGTGACAGCGTGCGGCTGGCGATTGGCGGCGGCAATCAGCGCGGGCACATCCGCCCCGGGCACGGCGCGGCTGTAGTGAAATCCCTGGCCATGGGTGCAGCCCAGCTTGGCGCAGCGTTCGGCATCGGCGGCGCTTTCAATGCCCTCGGCCACCAGCGGGATCGCCAATTGCCGGGCCAGCCCGCCCACCGCCGCCACCACCGCACTGGCGCGGTCGCCATCCGCCAGACCGCTGACAAAGGCGCGGTCAATCTTGATCTTTGAAAAGGAAAAATCGCGAATATAGGACAGCGAGGAATAGCCAGCGCCAAAATCATCGAGCACAAAGCCCACCCCCGCCGCCTCGATCAGCCGGATAAACTCCAGCATATGGTCGCTTTGGTCGGCAAACACATTTTCGGTAATTTCCAATTCCAGCCGGTGGGCGGGCAGGCCGGAGCGCTTCAGCGCGTTCAAAAAGCCCAGTGCCGCGCCCGGGGCCTGCATCTGAACCGGTGACAGGTTGATCGCCACCTTGACGTCATCGGGCCAATGCTGCGCCGCCCGGCACGCCTCCAGCGCAATCCAATTGCCGATGGTGATAATCGCCCCGCTGCTCTCGGCCACCGGGATGAACGCATCGGGATAAAGCAGGCCGCGGGTGGGATGTTCCCAGCGCACCAGCGCCTCCATTGCCGCCACCCGCCCGGTCGCCAGATGGACCACCGGCTGATAGTGGATCCGCAGTTCACCCGCGCCAACCGCTCGGCGCAATTCCGCCTCGATCTCGCGCCGGTGGGTGAGCTTTAGGTCCATGTCGCGGTCAAAGAAGCTGAGGCACCCGCGCCCGGTCAGTTTCGAGGCATAAAGTGCCATGTCCGCTTGCCGCATCACCGCCGCTGGCTTGGTGCCGTCATCGGGGCACAGCGATATGCCCAGCGAGGCGGTGATGCAGATGTTGTGACCGGCCACCCGCATCTGCTGGCCCAATACCGTCAGCACGGTGCGGCCAAAACTGTCGGCCTGGGCCCGGTCCATATCGCGGGCCACCAGCACAAATTCATCGCCGCCAAAGCGGGCCACGGCAATTTTCTGGTCGCACACCCCGGCCAGCCGGGCGGCAATTTCGCGCAGCACCTCATCGCCGACCGGATGGCCCAGGCTGTCGTTGACCTCCTTGAACCGGTCAAGGTCCAGCCAGAAAAAGGCCAGTGTCGGCGGCTCATCTGCCGCAAATGCCTCGGCCAGCCAACTGTCCAGCCCGGCCCGGTTCATCAGCTTGGTCACCGGGTCAGTGGTGGCAAAGGTGCGCATTTCATCGGCCAACAGGGCGTTGCGGTGGGCGGAGACAAAGCTGGCGTGCACGATGCTGAATGTGCGCAGGGTGATGCCGGTGACCGCGACAATGAACAAAATCTGGCACAGCGCCAGCAGCAGATAGGGCGGGCTGCCATGCACGGCGAGGCCAATCGCGAGCGGCACGCTGGCCAGCAAATTCTGGCCGACCGCAATCTGGGGCCGCCCGGCGTTGCGGGCCGACACTCCGCCCGCATAGCCAATCGCATTGGCCGCCGCCAGCACGTGCAATTGGGCATCGGCGACCAGCACGATCGTCAGCCCGGCAATTGCCCCCAGCAATGCGGCATAGGCCCACGCCCCGGCCTCATATATCAATTCGAGCAACCGGGTCTGGGCCTCATTGGCCGCGTCGTCATTGTGAAAGGCAAAAGCGGAGACAATGCGGCCAATCACCACCGTCGTCAGCACCACCGTGGCATAGGTCAGCACATGGTTGCCCGACGCCCAGGCGATATAGACACAGGCACCAAGGCCGCACAGCGCACCCAGCGCCAGCGATCCCGGCGAGGAATAGAGGGTGGCGACCAGCGCGGCCCGCACCTTGGCATCAACCGCCATGGTGTCGCGGCTGATCAGCGCCTTTGGAAGAAAAAATCGCCGCAAATTCCAGAGTCCCATCATGATTGGACCCCAGCCTTGCCAGCAAAGCCTGTGATAATGGTTAACGCGGCATAAGTCGGTTTGGCATGGCGGGGCGCACCGATGCCCGCCGCCAGACCAGATCGCGGCCCCCCGCGCAGCGCGCCGCAATCGCGGCCATGGTCAATTGACGCTGGGCGCCAAGGGCCATCCGGTAAAATGCCATATTGCCCCGCCAGAATGCCGCCTGTGCCTGACCAGCGGCGGCGCTGAGCGCAGCATGGCCGTGCGCATCCAGCAATTGCCGGGCCAGCGCCGCCACCGCCGAACCCTCTGCACCGTCGTTGGCGGGCAACAGAAACATTGCGGGCGGCGGTGTGTTGCGCGGCGTGGCGGGCATCGGCGGCATCCCCTGAACAGGACCCCAGCAATGCCGGTCAATCATCAACAAAAGATTAGCGCCGCCGGCTCTGCCTCAGGCCGCCGGCTCTGCCTCAGGCCGTGAGCGGCACGGGCGGCATGGCGGCATCCCCCGCCACCACCGCCGGGGCAAGACCCAGCGCGGCTGGAACAATCTGGCCGCAATAAAAGCGCGCACTGGCCTGTTTGGCGGCTGCAAATGCGGGGTCAAGCTCTGGGTCCGCCGCCGCCGCCGCTGCCTGCTGTGCCAACAGCCAGCCGCAGGTCGCCGTGGCCAGCATGGTGAGATAGGGGCTGCTGCCCGCCAGCCGGTCGGGCATGGCCGCGGCGGCCAGCCAGTCGGTTACCCGGGCCAGTTCCGCCGCCAGCTCCGCCAGTGCCGGGCCCGCATGACCATTGTCTGCGCCAGCGGCAATATCGGCGATCAGGGCGCGCACGCCCGCGCCGCCCGCCATGTTCAGCTTGCGGCCCACCAAGTCGGCGGCCTGAATGCCGTTGGTGCCCTCGTAAATCGGGGCGATACGGGCGTCGCGATAATGTTGCGCCGCGCCAGTTTCCTCGACAAAGCCCATGCCGCCATGGACCTGGATGCCGATGCTGGCCACTTCGCAGCCGATGTCAGTCGCGTGCGCCTTGGCCAGCGGGGTCAGGATTTCGGCGCGCAGCGCGGCGTCGGCATCGCCCAGCGTGCCCAGATCCACCTGTCCGGCGGCATAATAGACCAGTGCGCGCGCCGCCTCTGTTTGGCTGCGCATCCGCCACAGCATCCGGCGCACGTCGGGGTGCTGGTCGATGGTCACGCTGGCGCTGCTGTCTGCCCCCGCCAGCGCCGATTGCACCCGGTCGGCGGCATAGGCGCGGGCGGCCTGGGTCGCGCGCTCGGCGATCTGGACCCCCTGACACCCCACCATCAGCCGGGCATTGTTCATCATGGTGAACATGGCCCGCATCCCGCCAAATTCCGCGCCGACCAGCTCGCCCAGACAATCACCGTCCTCGCCAAAGGCCATGACACAGGTGGGCGAGGCGTGAATCCCCAGTTTATGCTCGATCGACAGACAGCGGACATGGTTGGGGATGCTGGGCTGGCCCGCCGCATCCAGCCGGTATTTCGGCACCAGAAACAGCGAAATGCCGCGCGTGCCCGCTGGAGCGCCGGGGGTGCGCGCCAACACCAGATGGACAATATTGTTGGTCAGATCATGTTCGCCAAAGGTGATATAGATTTTCTGGCCGCGCAATGTGTACAGGCCCGCATCCGGCCCATCGGCGATCGGCGTGGCCATGGTGGTCAGCGCGCCGACATCGCTGCCCGCTTGCGGCTCCGTCAGGTTCATCGTGCCGTTCCACGCCCCGCTGATGAGATGGGGCAGCCAGCGCGCGCGCTGATCCTCGCTGCCATGGTGGACCAGCGAATGGATCGCCCCCGGGGTCAATATGTTGATGAGGCCAAAGCCCATGTCGGCGCTGCCCAGCGATTCCACCACCAGCGCGGCCAGCGCGAACGGCAGGCCCTGGCCGCCATATTCCACCGGCGCGTCGATGCTGCCCCACCCGGCATCGACATAGGCCTGATAGGCGGCGCGGAAACCGGGCGGCATCGTCACCACCCCATCGGCCCAGCGCGGCGGCTGGGTATCGCCCACCCGGTTGAGCGGGGCATAAATGTCGGCGGCGAACGTCCCCGCCCCTTCCGCAATCGCCGCGATCAGGTCGGGGGTGGCATCGGCAAAGCGCGGGTGGGCGGCAATGGCGGCGATGCCCGCGCTGTGGGTCAGGGCAAAAATCTGTTCGGTCACGGGGGCGGTATAGGTCATGATGCTCGTCTGGTTCGGGGTGGCAAATTGGGGCTGTTCCGGCCTATAGCGCGGCATGTCCCGTCCAGCAAACGCCCCGCCAGCCCAAAATGTTGCGGCCAATGTTGCGGCCTTTGGTCCGGCCAGCATTGCCGCCGCCGCCGCGCTGGTCCGTGCGGGCCAGCCGGTCGCGGTGGCGACGGAGACGGTTTATGGTCTGGCCGCCGATGCCACCAATGGCGCGGGCGTCGCGGCGATTTATGCGGCAAAGGGCCGCCCGGCCTTCAACCCGCTGATTGTCCATGTCGCCGATCTGGCGGCGGCGGAGCGGTTGGGGCAGTTTGGCCCGGTGGAACGGGCGCTGGCGGCGGTATTCTGGCCCGGCCCGCTGACCATATTGGTGCCGCGCCGCGGCGATTGCCCGGTGGCCAGTCTGGCGACGGCGGGACTGGCCAGCATCGCCATCCGGGTGCCCGCGCACCGCGCCATCCGGGCGCTGATCGCGGCGGCGGGGGTGCCGCTCGCCGCCCCGTCGGCCAATGCCAGCGGGCGGATCAGCCCGACCACCGCCGCCCATGTCGCCGCCAGCCTGGGCGGCGCGGCGGCGCTGATCGTGGACGATGGCCCGGCGGCGGCGGGGCTGGAATCCACCATTGTTCAGATCGGCGCGGACGGCGTGACCATCCTGCGTCCCGGCCCGGTCACCGCCGCGCAATTGGCGGCGGCCAGCGGGCTGGCGGTGGTGCAGCCGGCTTTGGGGGCAGCGTCGCCGGGCATCACCGCGCCCGGCCAATTGGCCAGCCATTATGCCCCGGCCAAGCCGCTGCGGCTGGCGGCGCGCGATTTTGCCGCCGATGAATGGGGCATTGGCTTTGGC
>DAIUBZ010000072.1:0-8461 GCA_036846445.1 Sphingopyxis sp.
GATTGGAGTTTTGATGATGAGTGATGAATTGAGCCCCGCCGCCGCTGCCGCCGATGGCGCTGCGCCCAATGCCGGCCCTGGTGCTGGTCCGGGCGCGCCGCGTGGCAGAGGCCGCACCGGCGGTGGTCGCGATGGTGGCCGTGACGGTGGCCGTGGCCGCCGCGATGACCGGCGCGGGTCAAATGATGACGGCGGTGAGGAGTTGATCGAGAAATTGGTCCACATCAACCGGGTGTCGAAAACGGTGAAGGGCGGCAAGCGCTTTGGCTTTGCCGCACTGGTCGTGGTGGGCGACGGCAAGGGCCGGGCCGGGTTCGGCCATGGCAAGGCCCGCGAAGTGCCCGAGGCGATTCAGAAGGCCACGGCAGCAGCCAAAAAAGCCATGATCCGGGTGCCGCTGAAGGATGGCCGGACGTTGCACCATGACGGGCGCGGCGTGTTTGGCGCGGGCAATGTGACCCTGCGCTCCGCCCCGGCGGGGACCGGCATTATCGCGGGCGGCCCGATGCGCGCCGTGTTTGAATCGCTGGGCGTGGCCGATGTGGTGACCAAATCGGTCGGCACCTCCAACCCCTATAATATGATCCGCGCCACGTTCGAGGCGCTGGGCGAGCAGACCAGCCCCAAGTCGGTGGCGCAGCGGCGCGGCAAGAAAATTGCCGATCTGTTGCGGCGCGGCGGGGCGGCGGCGCGGGTGGCCGACGCCGAAGCCGCAAGCGTGACGGAGTAAGGGTGATGGCGACGATCAAGATCAAGCAAATCGGCTCGCCGATCCGCCGTCCGTCCAGCCAGCGGGCGATTTTGACCGGGCTGGGCCTGGGCAAGATGCACCGGGTCGTGGAATTGGAAGACAGCCCCGAAGTGCGCGGCATGATCCGCAAACTGCCCCATATGGTGGCGGTGGTCGAGGATTGAGGCGCAGGCGGTGCAATTGTATCGCCTGTTGACCGGCCCCGATGACAGCGCATTTTGTGCGCGGGTCGAGGGGATGCTGAACCGGGGCTGGCGCCTCTATGGCAGCCCGGCGCTGAGCGAAGTTGCCGGGCGCGGCTATGTCGCGCAGGCGGTGGTGATGGACAAGGCCGGGGCCTATCCCGGCTTTCAGCCATCAGGAGAAATCGTGGCCGATTAAGGCCGCACAATCGGCGGAATGGTCCGCCAGCGCGAACCTAGCGAAAGCGAGTGCATGACGATGAAATTGAATGACATCCGCGACAATGATGGCGCCCGCAAGGGCCGGATGCGCGTGGGGCGCGGCATTGGTTCCGGCAAGGGCAAGACCGCGGGGCGCGGCCAAAAGGGGCAAAAGGCCCGGTCTGGCGTTGCGATCAACGGTTTTGAAGGCGGCCAGATGCCGCTGCACATGCGGATCCCCAAGCGCGGGTTCAACAATATTTTTGGCAAGGATTTTGCCGAGGTCAATCTGGGCGCGGTCCAGCGGCTGGTCGATGCGGGCAAGCTGGCTGAGGGCAGCGTGGTCGATCATGCCGCGCTGAAGGCCGCTGGCGTGGCGCGCGGCGGCAAGGATGGCGTGCGGTTGCTGGCCAAGGGGGCGCTGACCGCGAAGCTGACGTTCAAGGTCGCGGGCGCGTCGAAGGCAGCGGTGCTGCATGTCGAACAGGCTGGCGGCACCGTGGAATTGCCCGCCGCCAAGGCCGACGCCAGCGCCTGAGGCGGTGCTGCCAGTGGTGCTGGAGCGCTGCTGACCGGCTTTTGCCCCCGACTTTACCCCCGACTTTGCTCTTGCATCCCGGACTTCGCGCCCGCATTTAGGCGCTGGTTCAGGGTTGCGGCCCGGGGGGAGGGGCCGGCTTTGGTGCCGCCGCATGGACCCTTTGTTAAGGAACAGCTTCGATGGCCTCACGCGCCGACCAGATGGCAAGCAATTTGAACCTGTCGAAATTCGGGCAGGCGACCGAGTTGCAGCGGCGGATTTGGTTCACATTGGGCGCGCTGGTCGTGTTCCGCTTCCTGTCCTATGTGCCCCTGCCGGGCATTGACCCGGTGGCGTTGGCCGCCCTTTACAGCCAGGCGGCGTCGGGCGGCGTGCTCGATATTTTCAACACATTTTCCGGCGGCAGTCTGGAACGGATGAGCATCATCGCGCTGGGCATCATGCCCTATATCACCGCGTCGATCGTGGTCCAGCTCGCCACCGCCTTGTCGCCATCGCTGGCCGCGCTGAAGAAAGAGGGCGAGGCCGGGCGCAAGAAGATCAACCAATATACCCGCTATGGCACGGTCGGGCTGACCGTGGTTCAGGGCTATTTCCTGGCGGTCGGGCTGGAAGCGCTGGGCCAGTCGCAAGGGGTGGTGGCGGTGATCGATCCGGGGATGCTGTTCCGGATTACCGCCGTCATCAGCATCGTCGGCGGCACCTTATTGTTGATGTGGCTGGGCGAACAAATCACCAGCCGGGGCATTGGCAACGGTATTTCGCTGATCATCATGGCCGGCATTTTGGCGCAAATGCCGCGCAGCATCGGCCAATTGTTTGAACAGGGCCGGTCGGGCACGCTGGGCGGCGGCACGATCCTGCTGGTGCTGACCGCTGCGATTGCGCTGATCGCCTTCATCTCGTTCATGGAGCGGGCACAGCGCCGGGTGCTGGTGCAATATCCCAAGCGCGCCACCCAAAATGGCGTGATGCAGGCCGACCGCAGCCATTTGCCGCTCAAGGTCAATACTGCCGGGGTGATCCCGCCGATTTTCGCCTCGTCGCTGTTGCTGATGCCGCTGACCATCACCCAGATGGCCGGGGCCGATGCCGGGCAGGACAGCGCGTGGGGCAGCTTTCTGGTCAGCTTGAACCAATATCTGGCGCATGGGCAGCCGCTCTATATGCTGCTTTATGGGCTGGGGATTGTGTTTTTCTGTTTCTTCTATGTCTCGGTCGTGTTCAACCCGGAGGAGACGGCGGACAATCTGAAGCGGCAGGGCGGATTTGTGCCGGGCATCCGCCCCGGCAAGAGCACTGCGACCTATTTGGAGCATGTGCTGACCCGGATCACGGTGGTCGGCGCCGCCTATCTGGCCGCAATTTGCTTGATTCCGGAATATTTCATCGCGCAGGCGGGCCTGCCATTCTATCTGGGCGGGACCAGCATCTTGATCGTGGTGAATGTGACCATCGACACCATTTCCCAGATCCAAAGCCACTTGTTGGCCCACCAATATGCTGATCTGGTCAAGAAGGCCAAGCTGAAGGGCGGGCGGCCACGCCGCTGACAGGCGCCCGGCTGGCGGATGGGGGAGAGAGCGGCGTGGTTCAGAATATCATTTTGCTGGGGCCCCCGGGCGCGGGCAAGGGCACCCAGGCCGCACGGTTGCAGGCCAGCTATGCCATGGTGCAATTGTCGACTGGCGATATTTTGCGCGCCGCCGTGAAAAGCGGCAGCGAGGTGGGCGTCATGGCCGATGCGATCATGAAGGCCGGCAAGCTGTTTCCGGATGAATTGATGGCCGCCATTTTGGGCGAGCATATGGACGCCATTGATGCCGATCGCGGGCTGATTTTCGATGGCTACCCCCGCACCGCACCGCAGGTGGCCCTGCTCGATGATCTGCTGGCCAGCCGGGACCGCCGCCTGGACCATGTGATCGAGTTGGTGGTGGACGAAGCGGCGTTGATCGACCGGGTGACCGGGCGCTTCACCTGTGCCAATTGCGGCGCGGGCTATCACGACCGCCACCAGCAACCGGCGGTGGCCGGGGTGTGTGACCGCTGCGGCCACACCGAATTCAAGCGCCGGCCCGACGACAATGAAGCCACTGTCCGCACCCGGATGGAGGAATATCGCGCGAAAACTGCCCCGATCCTGCCATTTTACGAGGCGCGGGGGCTGGTCAGCCGGGTGGATGGCATGGCCGAAATCGACGCGGTGACGGCGGCGCTGCGCGCGTTGATCGACGGCTGAATGGCGGGCGGCGGTCTGGGCCGGGCCACGGCGCTGGCGGCGCTGTTGACGGCCCAGCCAGCGGCGGCGGCCGTGATCGAGCAGAATGCGGGCGGTTTTGCCGTGGCGCACACCGCCCGGGTGGCGGCGACCCCCGGTGATGTGTGGGCGGTGCTGCGGGTGCCAGCAAAATGGTGGTCCGCCGACCATAGCTGGTCGGGCGATGCGGCAAATTTCTGGCTGGACGCGCAGCCGGGCGGGTGTTTTTGCGAAAAATTGCCAGGCGATGCGCTGGGCGGGGTGTCCCATGGCCGGGTGATGTTTGCCCAGCCGGGGCGGCTGTTGCGGCTGGATGCGGCGCTGGGGCCGTTACAGGCGGATGCGGTGACGGGCCGCCTGACCATCCAGATTCAGCCGGTGGATGGCGGCAGTGCGGTGCGGATGGATTATCGCGTCGGCGGCCAGTTCAGCACGCCCATCGCGGATCTGGCGCCGGTCGTGGATGCCGTGATTGGCGATCAGCTCAAGGGATTGGCCGCCGCGCTGGGCGGTGCCCTGCCGCCGCCACCGGCTCCTGCCGCAAGCGCGGACGCGCCGCCGCCGGAGTGATGCGGGGGCGGTGCCATCCGCCCACGCCTTTACCCGCGTTTCAGCCCCGCCAATCCGGCAAATGGGCTGGCGGCGGCGGTGGCGGCGGCCTCGCTGATCACGCCGTGGGCCGCCAAAAAGCGATCGGCGTCCTGGTGGCGGGCAAAGGGGTCAATCGCCAGCGCCAGCGTCTGGACCGCAATCTCGCCGATATCGACCTGTTCATCCTCCAGCGGCAATTGCTCCAGACTGGCGGCGTCCAGCTCAATTTCGGGCAGGCCGTCGGCGTCCACCGCCGCGTCGGTGACAGCAGCGAAAATGTCGCGGACATAGCTGAGATGAAATGGCGCGTTGATCCGGGCGGGCAACGGCTCGCCGGACGCGGCACAGGGCTGGACAATATCAGCCCGGACGGTGCCGCGCACCTCCACCCCGTCCGCAATCAGCCGCAGCGTGGCGGCAGCGGTGAGCGCGTCGACGCTGAGCAGATCCAGCCGCGCCGCGACCGCCCGGCACTGGTCCGGCGTCGCCGCCACCGCCACCTCGCCGCAGCGCACCACCGCGCTGACCGCAATCACATGGCCAAATTCGCTGGTCACTGCCCGTCCGGCAGCGCCGCCGCGCCCGCCAGGTCCGCGCCAGACAACCCAGCCAGATGGGCGCGCAGCCGGGCAATGGCGGCCTGAACATGGGCCGCCGCCGCCGCGCTGGGCACGGTGCCGCGCCACAAATTGCGGACCAGCGCATCGGCCAGATCGGCGCTGCCATCAGCAGGGCGATAGGCACCAATGCGCCCGCCCAGCGCCGCCATCAGCTTGCCCATTTCCTTGCCCACCACCAGATCGCCAAAGCCAATCTGGCGCAATTGCCCGTCCATATCATCGACCAGCAATTCCGTGAGCGCCACCCCGGCCTGGGCCTGATCGGCAAAATCATCCAGCCGGTGCAGCACCAGCGCCATCACCAGCGCCACCATCTCGAACCGCCCGTCCACCGTATCGGCCACTTCGCCCTGTTCATACCAGTGCGGGGCGCGGGCGGTGGCGACCACCGCGTGCCACAGCGGGCGCACCGCATCACGCGGGTCGGGACGGCGGGCGAACAGGCGGGACAAGGATAGCATCACCCGGATATAGGCGCGGATGGCATGCGGGGAAAGGGGCGACAAGACACTTGGCCTGCCCGACGCTTGGGGCTAAGACCGAAGGGCCAGCGGGTGCATGGGCGGTGCGCCGCGATGATATGTGGAGACTAGATGTGATACGCCCATTTTCCGCCCCGATGCTGCTGATCTTGGCCGCCGCGCTGGCAACCGGCGGCTGTGGCCGGCTGCAAAGCCGACAGGGCTATGTGGTCGATCCGGTGCTGACCGCGGCGATCAGCCCCGGGGTGGACAACCGCGAATCGGTCGAAAAAACGCTGGGCCGCCCCACTTTTGTCGGCCAATTTGGCGATGGCGAATATTATTATGTCTCACGCGAGACCCGGCAACTGGCCTTTGCCAACCCGCGTCCGACGCAGCAGATGGTGATGCGCGTGGCCTTTGATGCCGCCGGCAATGTGACCCAGGTGGACACCGCCGGGCTGGATCAGGTCGCCAATATCCGGCCGACCGGCAAACGCACCCCGACGCTGGGCCGCACCCGCAGTTTCTGGGAAGATATTTTTGGCAATATCGGCACCGTGGGTGCACCCGGCACCGGCGGACCGCCGGGTGGCCAGCAACGTTGAAGCGTATCGCCGCCGCCGGTGGGTGAATGGGCCGTCCCCGGGCGGGCATGGCCCATTCAACCAGACAGGTTCAGCAGGCGATGCCGCCCGCCGCCAGCACCGCCAGTGTGACCAGTTCCGATGCCGGCGCGCCCATGGTGGTGATCTGAACCGGATATTTCATATTCACCAGCATCGGGCCGATCATCGCCCCGCCGCCCAGTTCGCGCAGCAATTTGGCCGACAAATTGCCCGATTGCAGCCCCGGCATCACCAGCACATTGGCCGGACCAGTCAGGCGGCAAAAGGGATATTTGGCCATCACATGGCTGTTCAGCGCCACATCCGGGGCCATTTCGCCGTCATATTCAAACCCGGGCGCGCGCGCGTCCAGCTCCGCCACCGCGCCGCGCACACTGTCCAGCCAGGTGCCCGCCGGATTGCCAAAGGTGGAATATGACAGAAATGCCACCCGGGGTTCATGGCCCATCTGCCGCGCCACCTCGGCGGCCCGTTCGGCAATATCGGCAAGCTGCGCCGAGGTTGGCCGTTCATTGACGGTGGTATCGGCCAGAAAGATGGTGTGGCGCTGGCCGACAAAGATGTGGATGCCCAGCGGGGTCCGGCCCGGCGCGGGGTCGATCACCCGCTTCACCTCGCGCAGACTTTGGGCATAGGTGCGGGTGACGCCGGTGATCATCGCGTCAGCCTGGCCCATTTTCAGCATCAGGGCGGCAAAGATGTTGCGTTCCCGGTTCACCATCCGCTCGCAATCGCGGCGCAAATAGCCGCGCCGTTGCAAGCGGGCGAACAACAGATCGACCATCGCGGGCACCAGCGGCGAATTGGTGCTGTTGTGAATCTCATAGCTGTCGGCGTCGGCCACCCCCAATGCCACCAGCCGGTCGCGGGTCTGTTCGCGCCCGACCAGCACGGGAATGCCATAGCCGCCTTCGCGGAACTGGATCGCGGCGCGCAGCACCACCTCCTCCTCGCCCTCGGCGAACAACACCCGCTTGGGATTGGCGCGAGCGGCGTCATAGGCCATGGTCAGCACCGATGTGGTGGGGTTGAGCCGTGCGCGCAGCGCCAGCCGATATGCCTCCATATCGGCGATTGGCGAACCCGCCACCCCGGACGCCATTGCCGCCGCCGCCACCGCTGCGGGCACAATTTCCATCAAGCGCGGATCAAACGGCGACGGGATGATATATTCGGGGCCAAAGCTGGCGGCCTTCCCGCCATAGGCTGCCGCCACTTCCTCCGGCACCTGCTGCCGCGCCAATTCGGCGATGGCGTGGGCGGCGGCGATTTTCATCGCATCGTTGATGGTGGTGGCCCGCACATCCAGCGCGCCGCGAAAGATGAAGGGAAAACACAGGACATTGTTGACCTGGTTGGGGAAATCCGACCGGCCAGTCGCGATGATCGCATCGGGCCGGGCCGCGCGGGCGGCGGGCGGGCTGATTTCCGGGTCGGGATTGGCCATGGCGAAAATGATCGGGGCCGGGGCCATGTCCTTCACCATTTCCGGCTTCAGCGCGCCAGCCGCCGACAGGCCCAGAAACACATCCGCGCCGACCAGCGCATCGGTGAGCGTGCGCGCATCGGTGCGGATGGCGTGGGCCGATTTCCACTGGTCCATGCTGTCGCTGCGGCCCTGATAAATCACCCCGGACCGGTCGCACATCGTCACATTGTCGTGGGGCACGCCCATCGCCTTGATCAGTTCGGTGCAGGCAATCGCCGCCGCGCCCGCGCCATTCACCACCAATTTGATGTCGGACAGCGCCCGCCCGGTCAGGAAACAGGCGTTGATCAGCCCGGCGGCGGTGATGATCGCGGTGCCGTGCTGGTCATCATGGAATACCGGAATGTTCATCCGTTCCTTCAGCGCCTGTTCGATGATGAAGCAATTGGGGGCGGCAATATCCTCCAGATTCACCCCGCCAAAGCTGGGGGCGAGCAGGGCGACCGCGTTGATGAACGCCTCTGGATCCTCGGTATCGACTTCCAGGTCGATGGAATCGACATCGGCAAAGCGTTTGAACAATACCGCCTTGCCCTCCATCACCGGCTTGGACGCCAGCGCGCCCAGATTGCCCAGGCCCAAAATGGCGGTGCCGTTGGAAATGACCGCGACCAAATTGCCCTTGGCGGTATAGTCATAGGCGGCGGCGGGGTCGGCAGCGATTGCCTGAACCGGCACAGCGACGCCGGGGGAATAGGCAAGGCTAAGGTCGCGCTGGGTGGCCATCGGCTTGCTG
>DAIUBZ010000073.1:0-8440 GCA_036846445.1 Sphingopyxis sp.
CCCGGCAATTCATTCAATTGCGCCATGCGCGCACCGGCTGCGCCCGTTATGTGATTGATGATGGGCCGGGCGAAGTGACCGTCCATTACACGTGCCCCGGCGCGGGCCATGGCCGCACCACCATTCGCCGCGAAACCGTCCGGCTGATTCAGGTCGATACGCAAGGCATTGCCGCTGGCGCCCCATTTTCCCAGAGTTTCGAGGGGCGGCGGGTCGGCCCGTGCCCGTAATCATCGGTGTAGCCCGCCGGATTTTGGATTAGCGTTAGGGCGCGGTTAACCTTCGGGCGCTAGCACGGTCGGGTAATCCTCATGGGTTGCAGTTCCTCCCTATCGAATCTGTGGATTCGCACCTCGGGCCGCCAGCACCATGCTCGCGGCCCTTGTTTTTGCGGCTTGCGGCTTGATTGACCCTATGGGAAACCGCCCTTATGGCCGCAGGGTGCAAAGCAAGCTGACAGAATTGGCGGGCAAGCCGGTGGTGGTGCTGGTATCTGGCGGGCTGGATTCCCAGGTCTGCGCTGGGCTGGCGGCTGATGCCGGGGCGCGGGTGATTGCGCTCACCATCGATTATAACCAGCGCCACCGGATTGAATTGGATGCAGCGGCCAAAGTGGCGGCGCGGGTTGGGGTGGCGGAGCACATCGTCCTGCCGCTGGACCTCCGGCGGTTTGGCGGGTCGGCGCTGACCGATGCGATTGCAGTTCCCAAAACCGGGGTCGGCGATGCTATCCCCGTCACCTATGTGCCCGCGCGCAACCTGATTTTCCTGTCGCTCACCCTTGGCCTTGCCGAAGCGCGCGGCGCGCGTGACATCATGATTGGGGTGAATGCGCTGGATTATAGCGGCTATCCCGATTGCCGCCCCGAATTTATCGCGGCGTTTCAGGCAATTGCTGATCTGGCGACGGCGGCTGGCGATGCGGGGCAGGGTTTTGCCATCCATGCCCCCCTGCAACATATGACCAAGGCGGATATTGCCCGCGAATGCGCGGCGCTGGGGCTGGATGCCGGGATCAGCTGGTCCTGTTATGACCCGACTCCAGACGGGCTGCACTGCGGCCTGTGCGATGCCTGCCGCTTGCGCGCCCGGGGCTTTGCCGAGGCGGGCCTGCCCGATCCCACCCCCTATGCCGCCACGCCGCCGGACGGGGGCGATGGCATATAGCGTCAAGGAAATTTTCCTGACCCTGCAAGGGGAGGGCGCGCGGGCGGGGCGGCGGGCGGTGTTTTGCCGCTTTGCCGGCTGCAATCTGTGGAGCGGGCGCGAGGCCGACCGCGCCAACGCCATTTGCCGATTCTGCGACACCGATTTTGTCGGCACCAACGGCCCGGGCGGCGGCAAATTTGCCGATGCGGGGGCACTGGCGGCGGCGGTCGCCGCGAGTTGGGGGCCAGATGGGCGCAGCCGCTATGTCGTGCTGACCGGCGGCGAGCCGATGCTTCAGGTGGATGCCGCGCTGATTGCCGCATTGCACGCGGTGGGCTTTGCCATCGCGGTGGAAACCAACGGCACCATCGCGGTCCCGCGCGCCATCGACTGGATTTGTGTCAGCCCCAAGGCCGGGGCCGAACTGGTCCAGCGCAGCGGCGATGAACTGAAATTGGTGTGGCCGCAACCGGGCAGCGATCTGGTGGCGCTCGGCCAATTGGATTTCACCCACCATCTGCTCCAGCCGATGGACAGCGCCGCCAGCGCCGTCAACGCCGCCAATCTGGCCGCCTGTATTCAACAGGTGATGGCCAATCCCGCCTGGCGGCTGTCGCTGCAAAATCACAAGGCGCTTGGCCTGCCCTGACCGCGCCGTTGGTGAGGCTTATTCGGCGGGTTCCTCGTCAGCCCCCGGCCCGGGTCCATCCGGGTCATCCGCTGGCTCTGTCACCGCCACCGACGGGGCTTTTTCGGCGCTCGGCGGCGGCGCGGCGGGCACGCTGGTGTCAATCGCGGTGCCGTCGATGCCGCTGTCATCCAACATGACCATCGCATCGCTGATGGTCCCCGGCTGCACCTCGACGGCATCCAGCCGGGTGGTCACCGCCGTCTTGTCCGCGCCGGCATCGCCGCATCCGGTCAGCGCCAGACAGGCGGCGGCGACCACGGCGGGCAGGGCGGCCCGCAAGTCAGCAACTGGGGCAACAGGGCGGTGTTTCATCATCGCGCCACATCTAATCCCGGCGCGGCAATTTGTCGAGCAGGTGCGGCAGCGCCCCGTGCAGCGCCGCATCGACATCGGCCATGGCGGCATGATTGCCCAGCGCCGCCAGGCTGGTCACAGGAAACTCCGCCAGCCCGCACGGCACAATCCCGCCGAAATGATCAAGGTCGGGGGAAATGTTGATGGCCACACCATGCAGCGTGACCCAGCGGCGAACCCGCACCCCGATCGCGGCAATTTTCGCCTCGCGCCCATCTGCCCCCACCGTCCAAATGCCCACCCGGCCAGCGGCGCGGTGGCTCGCCACGCCGACATCGGCCAATGCCGCAATCAGCCAGCCTTCCAGCGCATGGACAAAACAGCGCACATCGCGCCCGCGCTGGCTGAGGTCGAGCTGAACGTAAGCAACCCGCTGGCCTGGCCCGTGATAGGTGTAGCGCCCGCCGCGCCCGGCGACATGCACCGGAAAGCGCCGGTCAACCAACTCCGCAGGGTCGGCGCTGGTGCCCGCAGTGTAAAGCGGAGGATGTTCCAGCAGCCAGATCCGCTCGCCCGCTGCGCCCGCCGCAATCACAGCGGCCCGCGCCTCCATCGCCGCCAGGGCAGAGGCATAGTCGGTCAGACCAGGGCTGACCTGCCACTCCGGCCAATGGGGGGGAATGCCGCCTTGCATGACGGCCATGTGCGCCAGCGGGGCGCGGCTGGCAAGGCCCGTTTGCGGGGTGGACATGCCGCAAAAATGCCGTCATGCCGTGACCACATACTGTGCATTGAGGGGAGAATTGTCCGTGCCACCATTGGATATGAGCGCCGCTTGGGCCGACACCAAGCAACTGTTGCGCAGCAACGCCGGCCTGTGGGTGCCGTTGGCTGGGGTGTTCATCCTGTTGCCCAATCTGGCGATATCGCTGCTTGGCCCGGAAATGGCCGAACCGGCGGCGGGCGCGACCGACATTGCGGCGGCATTTGCGCCGCTGGTGGACTATTTCACTGCGCTTGCCCCCTATCTGGTGCTGGTGGCGATTGTGGGCGTGGTTGGCCAACTGGCGATTTACGCGCTGTGGCTGGACCGGCGCGGCATCAGCGTGGGCGAGGCGATCTCGCGGGCGGCGGGTCTGTTGTTGCCGGCGGTTGTGGTGACGTTGATCACCATGGCGGTGATTTATGGCGGGATGTTGCTGCTGATCGTGCCGGGCCTCTATCTGCTCGGGCGGCTGCTCCTGATCCTGCCGCTGATGGTGGATCGCGGGGTCAGCAATCCACTGACCGCGTTGCAACAGGGGTGGGCACTGACCAGCGGCAATGGCTGGCGCGTCTTTCTGATGGTGGTTCTGGTCATGATCGTCTTCGCCATTATCGCGGTGCTGACTGGCGGCCTGTTCGGGTTGCTCGGCCTGGACATCATGACCAAAGTGGTCGAGGCCCTGTTTGGTGCAATCGGGACGGCAATTCAGGTCGCGCTGAGCGCGGCAATTTACCGGCAATTGGCGGGGGCCAATGTCGCCGACACTTTTGGCTGACCGGGTGCGGGGGGCGGTGGTTGATCGGCCCGGGCACCCGGCATGACCGCCGCCGTTTCGACTTCCGATATCCTGGGCTGTGCCCGCGCCGCGTTCGCTGGGCGGCACCGCGATCATGCGCTGCTGCTGCTGGGCGTCGGAATTGGTCTGCCCGCCATTGCCGCGCCGGGACTAAGGCTGGTCGGTCTGGATGAATTGTTCGCGACCTGGCTGTCGTTGGCCAGTTTTGGAGCGTCATGGCGGTTGATGGCGCGGCCCGATGACGGGCTGGGCCAAGCGTTGACCTATGGGCTAAAGGCGGCACTTCCGTTGCTGCTGGCCGGGACCATCGCGCTGTTGGGGGGCGGGTTGATGGTGGCGGGGCTGGTGATGCTGACTGTCGGGCTGGCCGCGCTGTCATCGCTGGCAAGCGGCAATCTGGGGCCGTTGATGGCGGTTGGTCCGATGATCCTGATGGTGCTGATGCTCTTGTTGCTGCTGCCTGCGGCTATTTGGGTGGCCGCGCGGCTGTGCCTCACCGGGCCGCTGATGGCGGCGGCGGGGCGGCTCAATCCCTTGGCGATGCTGGGCGCCAGCTGGCGGCTGACGGCGGCGGCACAGTGGCGGCTGGTGCTGGTGATCGCGGTTGCGACGGTGCTGCTCGTGGTGATCGGCGGAATATTGCTTGGCTTGGTTCACGCACTGGCATTCGGCACTGGCACCGCCGTGATCGGCGGCCCCGCCTCCGGATATCTGACCAGCGCGCCGCTCGCTTATCTTGCGGTCGGCATTCCGGCGGGGGCCTATGGTGCCATGATCGGTCGCCGCCCGGCTGAGATATTCAGCTAATCCCACCGGGCCAGCGGCGGCAGGCTCATCAAAATCGCGTCAATGTTTCCGCCGGTTTTCAGACCGAACAGGGTCCCGCGATCATAGACCAGATTGAACTCAGCATAGCGGCCCCGCCACACCAATTGGGCGTCGCGCTCGGCCTTTGTGAACGGCTGCCGCATCCGCGCGCGGACGATCGCTGGGAATACGTCCAGAAACGCCTCCCCCACTGCACGGGTCAAGGCGAAGTTGCGCTCAAACATTGCATCATCGCCGCTGTCGAGATGGTCATAAAATATGCCGCCCACCCCCCGGTGGACGCCGCGGTGCGGGATGTAAAAATAATCGTCGGCCCATTTGGCATAACGCTGATAAACATCCGGACCAAATGGCGCGCAGGCGGCGCGCAGCCGGGCGTGGAAGGCCGCCGTATCATCGCCATAGGGGATTGGGGGGTTCAAATCCGCGCCGCCGCCAAACCAGCGTTTGCTTGTCACCAAAAAGCGGGTGTTCATATGAACCGCAGGCACATGGGGATTGGCCATATGCGCCACCAAACTGATGCCAGTGGCAAAAAAGGCGGGATTTTCGTCCGCGCCATGGATGGACGCGGCAAATTCAGGCGAAAATTCGCCGCCGACGGTCGAGACATTGACCCCCACTTTCTCGAACACCTTGCCGCACATCACCCCGCGTACCCCGCCGCCGCCATCACCGGCGGCCAGACCGGGTGCTTCGCGGTCCCATGGCGTGAAGGCAAAGGCGGCACCGCTGTCCATTTCGCGCTCAATTGCCTCGAATTCAGCGCAAATCCTGTCGCGCAGTGCCTCGAACCACGTGCGTGCTGCCTGTTGCTGGGGGTCGAGCGGGGTCATTCGGGCAATCCTGTGGTTTGGCGCAGCGCTTCGGCCAGCGCGATGCCAGCCGCAACCGAAAGATTCAAGGAGCGCAGCCCGGGCCGCATCCCAATTCGCACCTGTGCGCCGACACTTGCCCGCACCTCGGCGCTGACGCCCGCGCTTTCGCAGCCCATCACCAGAATATCGTCGGCGCGAAACGCAAATTTGTCCAATCGGGTCGCCGCCCGGGTGGTCAGCAGCACCGTGCGCCGCCCGGCGGTGGCGCACTGAAACGCGGCCCAGTCCGCATGGCGGGCCACGGTGACTGCGTCGGCATAATCCATGCCAGCGCGGCGCAGCGCGCGGTCGGAAAAGGCAAAGCCGCATGGTTCCACAATCGCCACATCGACCCCAAAACAGGCGGCAGTTCGCAAGACCGCACCAACATTTCCAGCGATTTCGGGCTGATACAGGGCAATCCACATGGCCGCAGCGTAGCAGATGCCAGCCCGGTCAGCCAGCCTTGACCGGGCCGCGCCAATGGGCCGACGCCAAATTTGCCGGTTGGCAACCGCAGCGGCGGCCACTATGTGCCCACACGGTAAACTATCGCGCCCTTTGCACGACTCACATCCGGCGAACGGGGTGGATTCGTTGCAACCATCGGCGGCGATGGTGGTTATTTTGACAACAACTTCTGCAATCAGGGCAGTGGACAATGACGAACACCACAATGGAACAACCAAAACAGGGCGTTGATCGCCGGGATTTCATCCACATCGCCACGCTCAGCTTTGGGGGAGTGGGTGCGGCCGCGATCGTGGTGCCGTTGGTGACCCAAATGGCTCCGTCAGCGGATGTGCTGGCACTGTCCACCACCGAGGTTGACATCAGCAGCATCGGCGAGGGCCAGGCGATCAAGACCAGTTGGCGCAAGCAACCGATATTTATCCGCAACCTGACCGCCGCCGAAATCGCTGAGGCGAACAAGGTGGACGCCGCTTCGCTGCGCGATGCCCAGACGCTGGCCGATCGGACGCAGGCGGGCAAGGAAAATTGGCTGGTGACGCTGGGGGTCTGCACCCATTTGGGCTGTGTTCCGCTGGGGGCTGCCGAGGGCGAGAATAAGGGCGATTATGGCGGCTATTTCTGCCCATGCCATGGTTCACATTATGACACCGCCGGGCGCATCCGCAAAGGCCCGGCCGCGCGCAATCTGGACGTGCCGCCGGTTCAATTTCTGTCCGACACTGTCATCAACATCGGCTGAGGAGCGAGAAAATGAGTTTTCCCTGGGCCCAACAATATCAGCCAAAGTCCGATTTGGCGAAATGGGTCGATCAGCGGCTGCCGCTGCCCCGTTTCGTCTATGATGCAGTTGGCGCGGGCTATCCCGTGCCGCGCAACCTCAATTATTTCTGGAACTTCGGGGTGCTCGCTGGCGCGGCGCTGATGGTCCAGATTGTGACGGGCATTGTGCTGGCCATGCATTATGCCGCCAATGTCAACGTGGCGTTCAATTCCGTCGAGCACATCATGCGCGATGTGAACAATGGCTGGTTCCTTCGCTATGCCCATATGAATGGGGCGAGCATGTTTTTCATTGTGGTTTATCTGCACATGTTCCGGGGCCTTTATTATGGGTCCTACAAGGCACCGCGTGAGATGCTGTGGCTGCTCGGCGTGGTCATTCTGCTGCTGATGATGGCAACTGCCTTCATGGGTTATGTGCTGCCCTGGGGCCAGATGAGCTATTGGGGCGCTCAGGTCATCACGGGCTTTTTCTCGGTGATCCCGCTGGTCGGTGAACCGCTGCGGCAGTGGTTGCTCGGCGGATTTGTGCCGGACAATGCCGCGCTGAATCGCTTTTTCTCGTTGCATTATCTGTTGCCGTTCGTGACGCTTGGGGTGATTATCCTGCACGTCTGGGCGTTGCACATCCCCGGTTCAAACAATCCTACCGGGTTGGACGTCAAGACTGAGCAGGACACGGTGCCATTTCACCCCTATTATACGGCCAAGGATGGCTTTGGGTTGGGCGTGTTCCTGTTGGTCTTTGCCGGACTGGTGTTTTTTGCACCAAATCTGCTCGGCCATGCGGACAATTATATTCCCGCAAACTCTTTGTCCACGCCGGCGCACATTGTGCCAGAGTGGTATTTCTGGCCATTTTACGCGATCCTGCGCGCCTTCACCTTTGACTTTCTGTGGATCCCGGCGGCGCTTTGGGGCGTGCTCGCGATGTTCGCCTCGATTGTGCTGTTGTTCTTCCTGCCATGGCTCGACACTTCGCCAATCCGTTCGGCGACTTATCGGCCGCTCTACCGCATTTTCTTCTGGGTGCTGGTGGCCGACATCATCCTCTTGGGGATTTGCGGGATGATGCCAGCGGAACAGCCGTGGGTATTGCTCAGCCAGATTGGTGCAGGCTATTATTTCGCGCACTTCCTGATCATCATGCCGGTGCTGTCGCGGATTGAGCGGCCGCTGCCGATGCCCGGATCGATCACGGAAGCGGTATTGGCCAAGTCCCGCAACGCTGAGCCCGTCGGCAAACTCGCCACCGCCTGAACAACGAGAAGTTAGGGAGTTTTTACGATGGTCCGGATGGGCGCCTTCGCAGTCGGTGGGCTGTTCCTGCTTGCAATTTTGGCGGCGGTCTTCACGACCCCGCTGAAAAATGAGCCAAATGTGATGTACAGCTTCGTGGAGAAGCCCCGGCATCTCGATTTGGCCAGCGATGGGGTATTTGGTCGCTTTTCGAACAATCAGGCGCAATTGCAGCGCGGGCTTCAGGTGTACAAGGAAGTGTGCGCCGCCTGTCACGGCATTGGTTTGGTGTCGTTCCGCAACCTTGTCGATCTGGGCTACAGCGAAGATCAGGTGAAAGCCTTTGCCAAGGAATTTCAGGTCGCCTCGCTGAACCCTGACACTGGCGAGCCAACCACCCGTCCGGGGCTGCCGTTCGATCGCTTTCCGTCGCCCTATCCCAACGACATTGCGGCCCAGGCGGCGAATAACGGCGCGGTGCCCCCCGATCTGTCGTTGATCGTAAAGGCACGGGGCGGCGGCAAGGATTATCTTTATTCCTTGCTGACCGGCTATGTCGATCCGCC
>DAIUBZ010000074.1:0-8413 GCA_036846445.1 Sphingopyxis sp.
TGGGCCGGCGCGGGGGACGCGGCGGCGCTGGACGCCCATTATGACTTTCGCGCCAGTGGCTGGCTGCCCGGCGGCGCATATTTTTATGGCCCCGATCAACTCGCTGAGTGGCAGGCCGGGGTGCGCGCGGCCCTGCCAGATGCCCGGCTGGCCATCGCCCATATCGCGCAAATCCCTTATTTGGGCGATGCCCGCGACGTTGCAGTGCGGTGGAGCCTGACTGGCCACCATCTGGGCGCTGGCCGCTATGGCCCGGCCAGCGGCGGCCCGGTGCATATCATGGCGGTCAGCCATTTCCGCATCATGGGCGGGCGGGTGCGCGAACAGGTCACGGTTTGGGACGATCTGGCGGTCCGGCGGCAGATTGCGGCGGCCCGGCTGGGGGCCGGGGTCGCAAAATGACCGGCCCCACCCGGATCGTCGATGCCCATCACCATCTGTGGCGGCTGGGCGGCGCTATTGGCTATCCATGGCTGGAAGCGCGGGGGGAGCGCCGGTTTTTTGGCGACCCTGCGCCGATTCAGCGCGATTATCTGGTGCCCGATTTGCGCGCCGATGCCGCCGGATTGCCGCTGATAGCGTCGGTCCATATTCAGGTGGGGGTAGCCCCCGGCGATGAACTGGCCGAAAGCGCGTGGGCGGCGGCGCAGCAGGCGGCAACTGGCCTGCCCAGCGCCGCCATTGCCTTTTGCGACCTGACCGCCCCCGATTGCGCGGCGCAATTGGACGCGCAATTGGCAGTCGGCATGGTGCGCGGCATCCGCCAGATTGTCGGGCGCAGCGCCCGCGAAGATGCCGCCACTGGGTCGGGCGCACTGCTGACCGACCCCCGGTTCCGGGCCGGGCTGGCGGCGGTGGCGGCGCGGGGCCTCAGCTTTGACCTGCAACTGGTGCCGGGGCAGATGGCGGCAGCGGCGGCGCTGCTGGCGGAATTGCCCGGCCTGCCGGTGGCGCTGTGCCATGCGGGCAGCCTGCAGGACTTCAGCGCCGCTGGCCGGGCCGAATGGCGCGCGGGGATTGCCGCGCTGGCCGCCCTGCCTCAGCTTATTTGCAAATTTTCCGGGCTGGGGATGTTTGCCCCCGATTGGACCGCCGCCACCGCGCGGGACCAATTTGGCGTGGTGCTGGACGCGTTCGGGCCGGACCGGCTGGCCTTTGGCTCAAACTTTCCGGTGGAAAAATTGGCGTCCAGCTATGCCTCGGTTTGGGCGCGCTATGGCGAATTGGCGGCCAGGCTGACCGCCGCCGAGCGCGATGCGCTGTTCGCCGGAACCGCCGCACGCTTTTACCGCATCGCCCTGCCCGCCGCGCCGGACGCAGAAACGGCCTGATCCGGGGTGCGGATCAGGCCGTTTGGCGGTGGTCGGGCCGCAGCTTAAAACTTCACCCCGAAGCGCGCGCCATAGGTGGCAGGGGCGCCAAAGCTTTGGGCGATCGCGTCCTGACCAAAGCGCACGGTGCGGGTCAGCACCGCTTCATTGGTGATATTATTGCCAAACAATTGCAGCGACCAGCGGTCATTTTCCGGCCGGTAGGTCAGGCTTAAATCCAGCTTGGCAAAGCTGGACTGGCGGCCAAAGGCATAGTCAAAGTCATTGGTGGAATATGACGAGCTGTAATAAAGATTAAAGCCCGGGGTCAGCGTTCCGCCGCCGACGTCCGCCGCATAATCGCCGCCCAGCCGCGCCGTCCAATCGGGGGTGAACGGAATGCGGCGGCCATCCAGATTTTGCTGAAGTCCGGTTACCGGCTCCTGCAAAATATAGGTTTTGAACTTGGCGTCATTATAGGTGAGGCCCGCCGACAGGTTCAGCCTGTCATCGGGCCGATACGCCAGTTCCAATTCCGCACCGCGCGCCCGCGCCGACCCGGCATTGGCCGACACGGTCAGCACGGTGGTGCCGACATTGATGAACTGGTTGGCCAGCAGCCCCTCAAACTCGTTCCAATAGAGCGCCAGATTGGCAATCAGCGTGCCGCCCGCCAGCGTGTTTTTCAAACCCGCCTCATAGGCGCGGATATTTTGCGGGCCAAAGGCGGCGGACCCGGTGACGGTGTTGGCGCTGTTGTTAAAGCCCCCGGCCTGAAAACCGGTGGCAGCACTGACGTAAAACAGATTGTCCGGGGTGATGTCCGCCTCGATCGCGGCGCGCCATGTCACCTTTTCAAAGGTGGCGCTGTCGCGGAACGGGGTGCCGGTGAACACCAGCGGATCGGTAAAGGTGCTGTTGGTCTGGCGCGCGAAATCCTTTTTGTCGCGGGTCCAGCGCACCCCGCCGGTCACCCGGATGGTGTCAATCAGGCTATAGGTCGCCTGTCCGTAAAAGGCCAGGCTGTCGGTATCGACATTGGCGATGGAGTTGAAATCCGACGTTGGCGCGGGCGAGGTGGTGATCGGCAAATTGGTCGCCGCATCGGTGTTGAAAATCCGGTCGAACGCAAAAATGCCCAGCGTCTTGTCGGTCAGGTGGAAAGCGCCGACCGTCCATTGCAGCGGTCCGCCGCCGGTGGACGAGATTTGCAATTCCTGGCTGAAGCTTTCCGCCTCGTCGATCTGATATTCAAACCCGCTGGGCCGGGGCGACAGGTCCGCGTCCGCCGAACGATAGATGGAGAAATCGGCATAGCCGACCAGCAATTTGGCCGCGACGCCGCCAAAGTCATAATTGGCCTCGAAATCAATGGTTTTCTGATCGGTGTCGAGGTCAAAGGGCGCATCGCGGGCAATGCGATAGGGGTCGGTGTCGGCGGGCGCATTCAGCCCGGCGCCAACCCGGGGGTTGATGGGTTGCAGGGTGGTGTTGATCACCTCGTCAAAGGTGAAGGCCCCGCCGCCGGGATTGATCGGGCGGCCCGCGACAAAATAGCCAAAATCCGACCCGCCATTGCCATTTTGTTTCCAGATGCTGGCGCGGATGGTGGCGTCAAAATCGCTGGTCGGTTCCCAGCGCAACTGGCCCCGCAAATAGACATCGTCGCGGTCGAACAGGCCATTGTCGGGATTGACCGTGTTGACAACATAAGGGTCGTGCCGGTCATACGCGCCGGAAAAGCGCACCGAGACCGTGTCGGACAGCGGCACGTTGACAAAACCATCCACCCGCACCGCATTGTAATTGCCCACGGTCAGATTGACCGCCGCTGACTGGTCCTGCGTGGGGGCGTTGGAAATGAGGTTGATCGCGCCGCCAAAGCTGTTGCGGCCATAGAGCGTGCCCTGCGGCCCGCGCAGCACCTCGACCCGGTCCAGATCGACAAATGCCGCCAGCGCCTGAGTCGGGCGGCTGCGATACACGCCATCGACAAAAAAGCTGATGACCGGGTCGGTCTGGTTGCTGATCCCCTCGGTCCGCGCGCCGCGAATGGCGGGGCGGGCATCGCTGCCCGATTGGCCGAATTGCAGGCCGGGGGCCAATTTGTTGAGGCTGGACGCATCGGTCACACCCGCCGCCGCCAGCGCCTCGCCCGAAACCGCAGTGACCGACAGCGGCACATCCTGCACATTCTGGCTGCGCTTTTGCGCGGTGACGATAATGTCGGCGAAACCGCCACTGGCCTCTGCCGGCGCCGTCTGGGCCAGGCTGGGCACCGCCGCGACACTGGCCGCCAAGGCACCGCCCGCCAGCAACATCTGTTTCCGATTGATCGCCATGACATCCTCCAACCCACAAAGCCAATGGGGGGAGGAGTGCCGCCGGGTGACTACGAATGCAACATCTTTTATGACATATCGGTAACTATCAGCTGCCCTGTGACCTGACCGCAACAGATTTCTGCTCCGATGCCGGCTGGCCAGTCGGCGGGGCCACGGGTTTTTTCTGCAGCGGCACCCGGCAATCCATTGCATTGGCAGTCACAACAGCTAAGTCAGGTGGAACGCTTGACCACAGCCAATTGGCGTGGCCAATATTGCGCGAGCGGTTGCATCACCGCAGCCACCGGAACAGGAACGAGCGATGGCGATTTATCTGAAAACCGGGATCACCGAGGACGCAGCGGCCGACGCTGATGCGGCGGTGCGGGCCACGGTCGAGACGATCATTGCCGATATCAAGGCGCGGGGCGATGATGCCGTGCGCGACTGGTCGGCGAAATTTGACGGTTGGAATCCCGAGGAGTTTCGGCTGAGCCGCGCCGCGATTGACGCTGCCTACGCCGCCCTGCCCGCGCAGGTGATCGAGGATATTCGTTTTGCCCAGGCGCAGGTGCGCGGCTTTGCCGAGGTGCAGCGGGCGTCGATGCGCGATGTCGAGGTGGAGACATTGCCCGGCGTGATTTTGGGCCACAAGAATCTGCCGGTCGGGTCGGTCGGCTGTTATGTGCCCGGCGGCAAATATCCGCTGGTGGCGTCGGCCCATATGAGCGTGGTGACCGCCAAGGTTGCCGGGGTCAAGCGGGTGGTGGCGGTTGCCCCGCCCTATCAGGGCCAGCCCAACCCCGCGATTGTCGTCGCGATGGACATGGCCGGGGCGGACGAGATTTACTGCGTCGGCGGGGTCCAGGCGGTGGCGGCGATGGCGCTGGGCACCGCCAGCATCGCCCCGGTGGACATGATCGTCGGCCCCGGCAATGCCTATGTCGCGGAGGCGAAGCGGCAATTGTTCGGGCGCATTGGCATCGACCTTCTGGCCGGGCCGACCGAGACGCTGGTGATCGCCGATGACAGTGTGGACGGCGAATTGTGCGCCGCCGACTTGCTGGGCCAGGCCGAACATGGCCCCAACAGCCCGGCGGTGCTGCTGACCAACAGCGAAGCGCTGGCCCGCGCCACCATGGCCGAGATTGAGCGGCAATTGACCATCCTGCCCACCGCCGCCATCGCGGGCAAGGCATGGGCGGACTATGGTCAGGTGATCGTGGCCGATGACTATGCCGAAATGGTCGCCATCGCCGATGAAATCGCATCCGAACATGTCCAGGTGATGACCCGCGATCCGCAATATTTTCTGGACAATATGACCAACTATGGTGCGTTGTTTTTGGGGGAGCGCACCAATGTGTCCTATGGCGACAAGGTGATCGGCACCAACCACACCCTGCCCACCCGGAAAAATGCCCGGTTTACCGGCGGGCTGTGGGTGGGCAAATTTCTGAAAACCTGCACCTATCAACGGGTGCTGACCGACGAAGCCAGTGTTATGGTCGGCGAATATTGCTCGCGCCTGTGCGCGGTCGAGGGATTTGCCGGGCACAAGGAACAGGCCGATATTCGGGTGCGGCGCTATGCCAAAATTGCCGCCGACGCTGCTGTCTGATCCCGCCGCCTCGACCTCCTACGACGTGGCGGCGCTGGCGGGCGTGTCGCAATCGGCGGTCAGCCGGGCATTTCGCGAGGGAACATCGGTTGCCCCCAAAACCCGCGCCAAGATCATGCGGGCGGCCAAGCAATTGGGCTATCAACCCAATGCCTTTGCCCGGGGGCTGATTACCCGGCGCACGGCGCTGATTGCGGTGGTGATTTCCAACCTCACCAACCTCAACTATCCCGAAGTGCTGGCCGAATTGACCCAGCGGTTGTCGGCGCGGGGGCAGCGGGTGCTGCTGTTCACCCTGCCGGCCGAATCGGCGGTGGACGATACGCTGGACCAGATCTGGCCATACCGCGTGGACGGCGCGATTGTTGCCGCCCGGTTGAGCGATGCCCAGATTGGCCAGTTCCACGAGCGCGGCGTGCCGCTGGTGCTGTACAACCGCACCAGCGCGGGCGCGCCGGTGGCCAGTGTCGGCTGTGACTCCGCCGCCGGGGTCGCGGCGCTGGTCGATGGGCTGGCGGCGGCGGGGCACCGGAATTTCGGCATCATCGCCGGCCCGGCGGACAATTTTGTGGGGCAGGAACGGCTCAGCGGCGCGCTGGCGGCGCTGACGCGGCTGGCGGACATTCCCCCGCCGCTGGTTCACCGGGGCGGCTTTGACTATGGCTCCGGCGCGGCGGGGCTGGCGATATTGTGGGACGCGGCGGCGGCGGCGGGGCGGCGGCTCGATGCGCTGATCTGCACCAATGACGCGATGGCGATTGGCGCGGTCGACCATGCCCGCACCCGGCTGGGGCTGGCGGTGCCGGGCGATTTGTCGGTGGTCGGCTTTGATGGCGTCGGCCCGGCGGGCTGGGCCGCCTATCAACTCACCACCGTGCGCCAGCCGGTGCGGCGGATGACCGAGGCCGCGGTGGAGATGTTGATGGACCGGATCGCCCGGCCCGGCGATGCGGCGCGGGCAGGCGAGGCGCGGTTGTTCGGCGGCGAACTGATTGCGGGCCAATCGGCACGGCTGGCGCTGCCCGCCGGCGGCAGCACCGCATAACTGAGGAAGGAACAGGCCAATGCCGGACAGGATTTTCACCACCCATGTGGGGTCGCTGCCGCGATCTGCCACCGTCACCGAACTGTTGATGGCGCAGGAACGGGGCGAACCGGTCAGCGCCGCCGCCTTTGACGCCGCCGTCGCCCCGGCGGTCAGCGCCAGCGTGGCCGCGCAAATTGCGGCGGGCATCGACATTGTCAGCGACGGCGAAATGTCGAAAATCAGCTATGCCACCTATATCAAGGACCGGCTGACCGGTTTTGACGGCGACACCCCGCGCAGTGCGCCGCGCGACCTGGAGGCATTCCCCAATTTTCTGGCCCGCGCGGCCAAGGGCGGCGGCACCCCCACCTATCGCCGCCCCGCCTGTGTCGGCCCGATTGCGGTGAAGGATGACGCGCCGCTGCACGCCGACCTCGCCCGGTTTCGCGCCGCCGTCGATGCCCACCGGCCCGCCGGGGCGTTCCTGACCGCCGCATCGCCCGGGGTGATCGCCCTGTTCCAGCCCAACCACCATTATCCCAGCCAGGCGGCCTATCTGGAGGCGCTGGCCGAGGCGATGCAGCCGGAATATGAGGCGATTGTCGCCGCCGGGTTCAATCTGCAACTCGATTGCCCCGATTTGGCGCTGGGCCGGAACATGATGTACAAGGACAAGAGCGATGCCGAATTTGTCGCCATGGCCCACATCCATGTCGATGCGATGAACCATGCGCTGCGCAATATTCCAAAGGAGAACATCCGGGTCCACAGTTGCTGGGGCAATTATGAAGGCCCGCACCATTTTGACATTCCCATCACCATGTTGTTCCCGCTGGTCAGCCGGATGCACATCGGCGGGTGGAGTTTTGAAAGCAGCAACCCGCGCCACGCCCATGAGTGGGAGGATTTTGCCGGAGCGGATCTGCCCGATGATCTGGTGCTGATTCCCGGGATGCTGGACAGCACCAGCAATTTCATCGAGCACCCCCGCGCCATTGCCCAGCGGCTGCTGCGCTTTGCCGATGCGGTGGGCCGCGACCGGGTGGTTGCCGGGACCGATTGCGGCTTTTCCACCTTTGCGGGCTATGGGCTGGTGGACCCTGATATTGTCTGGGCCAAATTTGCCGCCTTGGCCGACGGGGCGGCGCTGGCCAGCGCAAAATTGTGGCGCGCGGCGGCATGACGCTGAAGGCGCGGCTGGCGGCGGGGCAGCCGCTGCTGGGCTGTTTCGTCAAAACCCCGCACCCGCATATCGTCGAGGTGCTGGGGTCCAGCGGGCTGGACCTGGTGTGTCTGGACGCCGAACATGCCCCGTTCGACCGCCGCGATCTGGATGCCTGTATCATGGCGGCGCGGGGGTGCGGCCTGCCGGTGCTGGTGCGGACGGCCAGCGCCGCCGCCGATGCGGTGCTGAACGCGCTGGATTTGGGCGCGGACGGGGTGGTGGTGCCGCATATCGCCAGCGCGGCGGCGGCGCGGGAATTGGCGGCGGTGGCGCAATATGGTCCGGCGGGCGCGCTGGCCCGGCGCGGCTATGCCGGGTCTTCGCGCGCGGCGGGCTATGGCACGCGCACCATCGCCGACCATCTGGCGGCCAGTGCCGCCACCAGCGTGGTCATCGCCCAGATTGAGGATGCGGCGGCGCTGGACGAAATTGACGCCATCGCGGCGGTGGAGGGCATCGACGCACTGTTCATCGGCCGGATTGATCTGACCATCAGCCTGGGGGCCAGCCGCCCCGACGATCCGGTGGTGGTGGCCGCCATGGCCCAGATCCTGGCCGCCGCCCGCGCGGCAGGCCGCCCATGCGGGCTGTTCACCGGCGACCCCGGCGAAGTGCCCGCGTGGCAGGCACAGGGGGCCAGCCTGTTCCTGCTGGGATCAGACCATGGCTTTGTCCGCAGCGGGGCCGCCGCACTGCGCACCGCGACCGGCCTGAGCGCCGGCTGATCCGGCCATTGTCACCGCCGCACCGTTGACTCAGTCGGATAAGCCGCTACCCGGCGCTCTCCTCTCCACCACGCCGGACCATCACCATGCCCGTATCTGCAATTTTGTTCGGATCCATCGGCGTGCTGGTCGAATCGTCCGACATCCAGCGCCGGGCCTATAATCAGGCGCTGGCGGAGGC
>DAIUBZ010000075.1:0-8379 GCA_036846445.1 Sphingopyxis sp.
CGCAAAACGGCCAGTGGATATACACAGCAAGCGGCGGCGCGGTCAAAACAGCGCATCCACCAATTTGGCAAAGGCGGCGGCACGGTGGCTGATCGCATGTTTGGCATCGGGGGCGATTTCAGCAAAGGTTTCGCTGCTGCCCAGCGGCACAAACACCGGGTCATAGCCAAAGCCCAGCAGCCCGCGCGGCGGCCACGTGAGCGTGCCACGCACCCGGCCCTCGAACAGTTCATCATGGCCGTCGGGCCACGCCAGCACCAGCGTGCAGACAAATTCGGCGCTGCGGTCCACGCCCACACCCTGCTCGGCCAGCAACCCCTCGACCTTGCCCATCGCCAGATACCAGTCGCGGCCCGGCTGGCCTTCAAACCCCTGCCGCTCGGCCCAGTCGGCGGTATAGACGCCGGGCCGTCCGCCCAGCGCCGCGACGCACAGCCCGCTGTCGTCGGCCAGCGCGGGCAGGTTCGATGCCTGCGCGCTGGCATGGGCCTTGGTCCGCGCATTTTCGGCAAAGGTCGTGCCGGTTTCAGCCGGTTCGGGCAGGCCGAGGTCGCCCGCCGACACTGGATCCATGCCAAAGGGGGTCAGCAGCGCGCGGATTTCGCGCACCTTGCCCGGATTGTGGCTGGCGATCACCAATTTGCCGGGGGCCAATTTGCGCGCCGACACCTTAGCGCACCGCCGCCGCTTGCGCCGCAAAAATGCTGGCACAGCCAATCCGCGCCAGCCTGAGCAGCCGCAGCAGCGCCTCCTCGTCATAGGTTGCCCCCTCGGCGCTGGCCTGCACCTCGACAAGCTGGCCCGCATCGGTCAGCACGAAATTGGCGTCGGCCTCGGCATTGCTGTCCTCGGCATAATCGAGGTCCAGCACCGGGGTGCCGCCGCACATGCCGCAACTGATCGCCGCGACCTTGGCCATGATCGGATCATCGGCGATGGTGCCCGCCGCCAGCAGGCCGTTCACCGCCAGCCGCAGCGCGACCCACGCCCCGGAAATGGCCGCCGTGCGCGTGCCGCCGTCGGCCTGAATCACGTCGCAATCGATGACAATCTGGCGCTCGCCCAATTTCTGCATGTCCACCACCGCGCGCAAGCTGCGGCCAATCAGCCGCTGAATCTCCTGCGTGCGGCCGGATTGCTTGCCCTTGGCCGCCTCGCGCTGCCCGCGCGTGTGGGTGGCGCGGGGCAACATGCCATATTCTGCCGTCACCCAGCCCTTGCCCTTGCCGCGCATCCAGCCCGGCACTTTTTCATCCACGCTGGCGGTCACCAGCACCTTGGTGTCGCCAAATGCCACCAGCACGCTGCCCTCGGCATGGATGGTGAAACCGGGGGTGATGGCGATGGCGCGCATTTCGTCGGGGGTGCGGCCGGATGGGCGCATGGCAATTCTCCTGTCAAACAATCGCTGCCGCATAACCGAGCCACCCGCGCCGCGCCAGCCTTGGCCGCTTGCAGCCGGGGCCGGGCGCGCCTATTTTCCCGCCATGTCCATCACGCCCGCCGCCGCCGTGCCGATCACCGAACTGACCACGCGCGCCCGCGAGGTGTTCCGGCTGGTGGTCGAGGCTTATCTGGACAATGGCCAGCCGGTGGGCAGCCGCACCCTGTCCAAGCTGGCGCCGCTGAACCTGTCGCCCGCCTCGATCCGGGGTGTCATGCAGGATCTTGAGGAAATGGGCCTGCTCGCCAGCCCGCACACCAGCGCGGGGCGGCTGCCGACCGATGCCGGGCTGCGCCTGTTTGTCGATGGGATGATGCAGGCCCCGGCCCCCAGCGCCGCCGACCGCGCCCAGATCGAGGCCAGCCTGGCCGAAGCCGGGCCGGTCGAGGCCGTGCTGGCCCACGCGACAGCCGCATTATCGGGTCTGTCCGCCTGTGCCGGGCTGGTGCTGGTGCCGGGCCAGCCGATCATTCTGCGGCAACTGGCCTTTGTGCCGCTGAATCCGGCGCAGGCGCTGGTCGTGGTAGTGGCCAGCGACGGCGCGGTGGAAAACCGCGTCATCCCGCTGCCGCCCGGCACCGATACCGCCATGCTGGTCGAGGCGGGCAATTATGTCACCGCCATGCTGGCCGGGCTGACCATGGCCGAGGCGCAGGCGCGGCTGGCGGCGGAACTGGCCGGGGAACGCAGCGAGGCAGAGCGGCTGGCGCAAACGCTGGTCGCCGCTGGCCTGGCGGCATGGTCTGCCGACGGCATGGGCCGGGCGGTGCTGATTGTGCGCGGCCAGGCCAATCTGCTGGACGATGCCGCGCTGGCCGATGTCGAGCGGGTGCGGCAATTGCTGGACGAATTGGAGGCGAAACAGGATATTGCCGCGCTGCTGGCCAGCGCCCAGTCCAGCCCGGCCACCCGGATTTTCATCGGATCGGAAAATAAACTCTTTTCCCTGTCGGGATCGTCGGTCATAGCCGCGCCCTACCACGGCCATGATGGCCGGATGGTCGGCGTGGTCGGGGTCATCGGGCCAACCCGCTTGAACTACGCCCGCATCGTCCCCATGGTGGATTTTACCGCCCAAAGCCTGTCGAGATTGATCCAAACCCATGTCTGAACACCCGACTGAAAAACCCGAAGATATGCCCGATGCCGCCCCCGAAGTGGCGGCCAGCGCCGCCAATCCGGCGGACGCGGCGCTGGCCGCGCTGAATGACCGCATCGCCGCGCTGGAGCAGGATGTGCTGTATGCGCGCGCCGAAACCCAGAATGTGCGGCGCCGGGGCGAGAAGGAATTGGCCGACGCCCACGCCTATGCCGCCACCAAATTCGCCCGCGACATTTTGTCGGTCAGCGACAATCTGGCCCGCGCGCTGGACACCATTCCAACCGACCAGCGCGACAGTGAAGCGCTGAAGCCGCTGATCGCCGGGTTGGAGGCCACGGGCCGGGAACTGACCGCCGTGTTTGAACGCCATGGCATCACCCGCATTGCCGCCATCGGCCTGATGCTCGATCCCAATCAGCATCAGGCGATGATGGAAATGCCCAGCGACGCCGAACCCGGCACCATCGTGGTGGAAATGCAGCCGGGATATATGATCAAGGACCGGCTGCTGCGCCCGGCGCTGGTGGGGGTGGCGAAAAAGCCCGATTGAGCGCGCGGCAACGGGCCGAACGCCGCCCGGTGCCTCAGGCGGCCTTGCGCGCCTTGGCCAGTTTTTTCAGCACCATCTCGCGCTTCAGCCGCGACAGATGGTCGATGAACAAAATGCCCTCCAGATGGTCATGCTCATGCTGGATACAGGTGGCCATCAACCCGGTCATCCGCTCGCGGTGGGGGTTGCCATATTCATCCTGCCAATCGACGGTGATTTCCGCCGGGCGGCTGACATCGGCATATTGGTCGGGCACCGACAGGCACCCCTCCTGATAGACACCCATGTCCGGTGACGGGTCGCTGAACACCGGATTGATGAACACGCGCGGCTGGCGGATCAACCGCTTGCCCTCCTCATCCTCCGGGTCCAGTTCCTGCAGGTCGATGGTGAGCAGGCGCAGCGGCTGGCCGACCTGAATCGCCGCCAGCCCGATGCCGGGGGCGTCATACATCGTCTCGAACATATCGGCGACCAGCGCGCGCAGCGCGTCGTCAAACAGCTCAACCGGGCGGGATATCACCCGCAACCGGGGATCAGGGGTTTCAATGATGGGAAGAATGGCCATGGCGGGGAATTATGGCCGGGGCCGCCAAAGGTCAAGCCAGCGGGCGTCTCGCGCGTTATCCCAGCGGGCGTCTCGCGCGTTATCCCAGCGGGCGTCTCGCCCGGAGCGCCTGGGCCAGCGTGCCATCGTCCAGATAGTCCAGCTCGCCGCCGACCGGCAGGCCGTGGGCCAATTGGGTCAGGCGCACGGGCAATCCCTCCAGCCGCTGCGCCAGATAATGGGCGGTCGTCTGGCCCTCCAGCGTCGCGTTCATCGCCAGCACCACCTCGTCCACCCCGCCCGCCGCCACCCGGGCCACCAGCGCGTCAATCGTCAAATCAGCGGGCCGCACCCCCTCCAGCGCCGACAACCGCCCGCCCAGCACATGATATTTGCCCGGAAACAAGCGGCTGCGGTCCAGCGCCCACAGGTCCGACACCTCCTCCACCACGCACAAAGCGCGGCCATCGCGGCGCGGGTCGGTGCAGATGCCGCATGGATCGCTGGTGTCGATATTGCCGCAAATGCCGCACGGCACCAGCCGCGCCGCCACCACCTCCATCGCGCTGAGCAAGGGGGCAAAGGCGGCATCACGCCGCTTCATCAAATGCAGCACCGCCCGGCGCGCCGAACGCGGCCCCAGCCCGGGCAGGCGGGCGAGTTGCTGGACCAGTTGCTCAATCTCTTGCGAAGCCATGGCAAACCCCTCTAAGCGAACCACAGCAGATGACAATGCGGATCGCCTTCATGGGCACACCCCCCTTTGCCGTCCCGACGCTGGCGGCGCTGGTGGCGGCTGGGCACGATATTGCTGCGGTTTACACCCAGCCGCCCCGCCCGGCGCAGCGCGGCAAGCGGGTGCAGCGCAGCGCCGTGCATGATTGGGCCGCTGCCCGGGGCCTTGATGTCCGCACCCCCACCACCCTGCGCGATGCCGCCGCCCAGGCCCAGTTTGCCGCGCTGGCGGCGGATGTGGCGGTGGTGGCAGCCTATGGCCTGATCCTGCCGCCCGCCGTGCTGGCCGCGCCGCGCCATGGCGCGCTGAACGTCCATGGTTCGCTGTTGCCGCGCTGGCGCGGGGCCGCGCCGGTGCAGCGGGCGATTTTGGCCGGCGACCGCGACACGGGCGTGGCGATCATGCAAATGGCGGCGGGGCTGGACACTGGGCCGGTCCGGCTGATGCACAGCGTGCCGGTCGGGGCCAAGACAGCAGGCGAATTGACGGGCGAACTGGCGGCGCTGGGCGCGGAACTGATGGCGGCGGTGCTGGGCGATCTGGCCGCCCATCCGGCGGTGGCGCAGGACGAGGCCGGGGCGATTTACGCGCCCAAAATCACCAAGGACGAGGCGGAGCTGGATTTCCTGACCAGCGCGGTACAGGTGGAACGCCAGGTGCGGGCGTTCAACCCAGTGCCGGGCGCATATTTCACCCACGCGGGCGAGCGGTTCAAGCTGCTGGGCTGTGCTGTTGCTGTGCCCGCCGCCGTGCCCATCGGGGTGCGTCCGGGCACGGTGATCGACGCCGCCCTGACCATCGCCTGTAACCCCGGTGCCATAAGTGTGACGCATATCCAGCGCGCCGGGCGGCCCGCAATGGCGGCCAGCGAATTTTTGCGCGGGTTCCCGATTGCGCCGGGCACCCGGCTGGGGGCATGATTTTGTGATGACACCGGCAGCAAAAGCGGCGGGACTGGGGGCGTTCGAGCGCGGATTGTCGCTGTGGGTGGCGCTGGCGATGGCGGCGGGCTTGCTGCTGGGCAATATCCTGCCCGCGCCGTTTGCTGCGCTGGCGGCGCTGGAGGTGGCATCGGTTAATCTGGCGGTGGCGGTGCTGATCTGGGCCATGGTATTCCCGATGATGGTCGGGGTGGATTTTGGCGCGCTGCGCCGGGTGGCGGACCAGCCGCGCGGGCTGATCATCACCGTGGTGGTCAATTGGCTGATCAAACCCTTCACCATGGCGGGGCTGGGCGTGCTGTTTTTTCAGTTTCTGTTTGCCGATCTGATCCCGCCCGATGATGCCGCCGCCTATCTGGCCGGGGTGATCCTGCTCGGTGCCGCCCCCTGCACCGCGATGGTATTTGTGTGGTCGAACCTGACCCGGGGTGACCCCAATTATACGCTGGTTCAGGTGGGGCTGAACGATGTCATCATGGTCTTTGCCTTTGCGCCGATTGTCGCCCTGTTGCTGGGGCTGACTGACATTGTCGTGCCATGGGCCACGCTGCTCCTGTCGGTCGCGCTTTATGTGGTGTTGCCGCTGGTCGCCGGCGTGCTGCTGCGCCGCCGCCTGCTGGCGCGCGGCGGCGAGGCGGCGGTGGCGGCGTTCAAGGCGGCGATTGCCCCCATTTCCATGGCCGGGCTGCTGCTGACCGTCCTGCTGCTGTTCGGCTTTCAGGCGCAGGTGATCATGGCCCAGCCGCTGATGATTGTGCTGATCGCGGTGCCGCTGGTGATCCAAAGCTATGCAATTTTCTTCATCGCTTATGGTGCGGCGCGCTATTGGCGGCTGCCCGCGGCGGTGGCCGCACCGTGCGCGCTGATCGGCACGTCCAATTTCTTTGAATTGGCGGTGGCGGTGGCGATCAGCCTGTTCGGCCTTGGCTCGGGCGCGGCGCTGGCCACGGTGGTCGGCGTGCTGGTCGAGGTGCCGATCATGCTATCGCTGGTTGCCTTTGCCAATCGGACCCGCCACTGGTTCCCCCCTGCACAGGACGCCCCGCCATGACCATCGTGATTCACCACAATCCCGCCTGTGGCACCTCGCGCAACGTGCTGGCGATCATCGCGGCGGCGGGCCAGACGCCGGTGGTGATCGACTATCTGGCCACTGGCTGGACCCGCCCGCAGTTGCTGGCGCTGTTTGCCGCCGCTGGCCTGACCCCGCGCGGCGCGCTGCGCACCAGCAAAAGCCCGGCAGCCGAATTGGGCCTGCTCGACCCGGCGGTCAGCGACGATGCATTGATTGACGCGATGCTGGCCCACCCCGTGCTGGTGAACCGGCCGATTGTGGCATCGCCAAGGGGCGTGCGGCTGTGCCGCCCCAGCGAGCTGGTGCTGGATCTGCTCGACCGGCTGCCGCCCGGCCCGCTGGCCAAGGAGGATGGCAGTTTGCTGATCGACGCCGACGGCAGGCGGGTGGGCTGATGACGGCCGATGATTGCCCCAATCTCGACCCGGCGCACTTTCGCGCCATTGACCCGGCCGCGCTGCTGAATGCGCCCCGGCCCGCGCATCCGCCGCGGATCCTGTTGCTTTACGGCTCGCTGCGCGACCGCTCGTTCAGCCGTTTGCTGTGCGAGGAGGCGGCGCGGGTGCTGACCCGGCTGGGGGCAGAGCCGCGGCTGTTCAATCCATCCACCCTGCCGCTGCCCGATGATCCCGCCAACCCCGCTGCCGATGCCCACCCCAAGGTGGCGGAGCTGCGCGCGGCGGTGACCTGGGCCGAGGCTATGGTGTGGTGCTCGCCGGAACGCCACGGGGCGATGACCGGCATCATGAAAAGCCAGATTGACTGGATCCCGCTGTCGCTGGGCGGGGTGCGCCCAACCCAGGGCAAGACGCTGGCGGTGATGCAGGTCAGCGGCGGGTCGCAAAGTTTCAATGCGGTCAACCAATTGCGGATTTTGGGCCGGTGGATGCGGCTGATCACCATCCCCAACCAGGCGTCCACGCCCAAGGCGTGGCAGGAATTTGACGACGCCGGGCGGATGCGGCCCTCGCCATTTTACGACCGGATGGTCGATGTGATGGAAGAATTGGTGAAATTCACCCTGCTCACCCGGCCGGTGGCCGGGGCGGCAGCGGGCCAGTTGACCGACCGCTATAGCGAACGGGTGGAAAGCGCCGCGGCCCTGTCCGCCCGGGTGAACCAGCGCGATATTTAGCGGCGGGCGTCAGAAGGTGTAGGCGATACCGCTGGCGGCAAAAATCTGGGTCGCATCCCCCGCCACCGCCGTTACCGGGCTGCGCGCTGCACTGCCGGTCAGGCGGGTGGCGCGGGTGATCGCAAACAGGCTCCAGCCGCCATCGCGGGCGTTGCCATTGAGGTCATAGGCCAGCACCGCGCCCGCGCCGACATCCTTCCACCCCGGCCGCGCGGCAAATGGGGCAAAGCCGCTGGCCGCAGCCCCCGCCGCATCAACCCCGAAATAGGTCGCCATATAGCCGCCACTGGCATGGGTTGCACCGGCGGACGCGATCAACAGCACCGCGCTGCCCACTGGCTGAGTCCAGCTAAGGCTGGGGCTGATCAGCGTGCCGCCATGGCCCCCGGCAATGTCGCGGCTGATGTCCACACTGGCCCCCAGCGCGGTGCCGCGCCCGGCCACATCGCGCAGCCGCACCCCGAACTGGCCGCCGACCTCGACCGCGACCGGCAATTTGCCCAGCGCCGCCACCCGCGCATCGCCAAAGCCGCCGCGCCGATCAAAGCGCCCGCGCACCAGCGGCCCGGCGATGATATTCACCCGGGCGCGCGGCGCATCGCGCACCAGATCGACCGCCAGCCCCGGCCCGCGCGCGGCAAAGTCAAAACCATCGACACTGCCCTGAAGCAATGGCGCGGGGAACAGGCGATAATCCGCCGAGCCTTCGTAACGCGGCACCGCGCCGACTCCCAAGCCGACGGTGACATAGCTGCCGTCAAATACCGAAGCCGGAGGGCCGAGGGGCGGGCCGAGGGACGGATTGGCGGGCACTGGCTGAGCGCCCGAGGCGACAGGGACCAGCAGCAG
>DAIUBZ010000076.1:0-8271 GCA_036846445.1 Sphingopyxis sp.
GCCGACGAGCAGGAAGCGGTCGACGGTCCACCACCATTGACCGAGGAGCGAGCGATCGGTGCGGGCGAAAGCGCTCATCCGGCGAGCTCCTCGGCCGCGAGCTCCCGGGCGGCGAGCGCGCGGGCGAGGGCGGCGAAAGCGTCGCCCCTGGCCTCGTAATTGGCGAACTGGTCGAAGGACGCGCAGGCGGGAGCCAAGAGGACCACGGGCTCGGCGGCCTGGCTGGTGCGGGCGGCGGCAAGGCAATGTCGGCGGCCATTTCCGCCGCCACTTGCCGCACATGCTGGGCGGTGATCCGGGTCAATTCCTCAACCGCGCCGAACAACAGCACCCGGCTGGCCAGCACGTTCAATTTGCGCGGCACCCCGTCGCTATAGTCATAAAGGGCGGCATAGGCATCGGCGCTGAACGCCGGATTGCCGCTCCACCCCACTTTGCCCAGCCGGTGCAGCACATAAGGCTCCACTTCCTCTGGCTCCATCGGGTCGAGATGGTGGGTGGCAATCACCCGCTGGCGCAATTGTTCCAGCACCGGCGAGTGAAACAGGGTCTGGCGAAACTCCGGCTGACCCAACAGGAAAATTTGCAGCAGGCTGTGCCCGCCAAGCTGGAAATTGGACAGCATCCGCAATTCTTCGAGCGCAGTGACCGGCAAATTCTGCCCCTCGTCCACGATCAACAGGGTGCGGCGGCCCGCGCGCGCCTGTTCGCGCAAATATTGCTCAATCGCGCGCAGCAGTTCGGCCTTGCCCAGCGCCTCCCACTCCAGGCCAAATTGTTCGGCAACCAGCCGCAACAGCTCATCGCCCTCAACCGCCGTCGACACCAGCTTGACCGCAGTCAGCCGCGCGGGATCAATGCTGTTCATCAAATGGCCAACCAGCGTGGTCTTGCCCGCGCCAATGTCGCCGGTGATGACGATAAAGCCTTCCCCTTGGGCAATACCATAGCCCAGATAGGACATGGCCTTGCGGTGGGTGCCGCTTTCAAAATAAAATGCCGGATCCGGCGTCAGTTGAAAGGGGCGGCCCGTCAGGCCATAAAATTGATCGTACATCATCGCGTCCCTTATCCGTGTAAACTGGTGCTTAGAAATTGTACCGCAGGCCCACCAGGGCCGATCCGATCACTTCGCTGTTGACCCCGTCGCTGTCGAAACTGTTCACCGCCACGGCCGCCGTGCCGGTCAGCCCGCGCCAGAACCGCCGCGAATAATTGGCGGTGGCCGACAGCGCCGTGACGTCCGCCGCCCCCGGCGCGCCATTGGCAAAATAATTATAGGCGGTGGACAGGGTAATGTCGCTGCTGCGGTCCAGCGCCCGGGACACGGTGGCAAACAGATAATAATTCTCGTCCGTAATACCATCCAGCGCCGCCAAAGTCGACGCCGCCGGCACCAGCGCCCGCCGCCGGTCATAGCCGCCGCCAAGGCCGAAGTTCCAGCCCGCAACATTGGTGGAAACCAGCCCCTGCACCCCCCGGCTGCGGAATTGGCTGGCGGTGGCGCTGCCCAGCGCCGGGTTCAGACAGCCCGAACCCTGCGCCCCGAACACACACGCACCAATCTGGCCATCCAGCGGATTGCGGCTGGCCTCAAATTGGGTGGGCAACGTCGCCAGCCCGCCCGACAGCCCCCGGCCAAAGCTGGACAGGCCGTCATAAACCCCCACCTGCACCAGGGTGGCGTGGTTGGGGCGATAGAAAAAGCTGCCGGTATAGACGGTGTCGCCATAGCGGCGGCCGACCTTGGCGGTCAGCGAGGTGCGGCGGCTGGGTTGCCACATCACCCCGGCGTCCCAGATCAGCCCGGCGACGTCAAACGCCAGCGCCCGGGCGCTGGCCGGGTCGGTGACAAACCGGCCATCCGGGCCGCGCACGATATTTCCAGCCCCATCGCGCAGCACATCGCGCTGGCTGATCTGAGTATCTTCATACCCCACCCCGGCCAGCGCCGACAGGCCGGGGCGCAAGGGCACGGTGATATCGCCGCGCACATATTTGCCCTCAAACCGCTGGTCGAGCTGGCTGGCGTCTTCGCGCTGGAACCCGCCCGACACTTGCCAGCCAAAGGGCAAGGCGCCGGGCCGCTGGCCCACGCTGCCCCATGCGGCATGGTTGGTGCTGCTGTCGAAAATGTCTGCCTGCGGCGCGCCGGGGGCCAGAACCGCCGGGCTTTGCACCGTCACCTTGTTATAGCCAAAGCGATAGCCCGCCCCGACATCCAGATCGCCGACCCGCTGGGTGATGGTCGGCCCGGCATAGACGGAGTAAATATTGGCGACGTTCGAGCGGTCACCCACCAAAATGCCGCCGCCCGCCCCGGCATTGTCGGCGCGGGTGCGGCTGGCCAGCGCCCCGGCCTCAAGATTGACGCCGCGCGCGACCTCGACCCGGCCCCGGGCGATGCCGGAGATCACATCGGCGTCGGACAGACGATCGGACAGGCCGATGCGGCGTTCATAGCGCACCGTCGCGGCCAGTTCGGCGCGGCTGGTGACGATATTGGCGTCTACCCCCACCGCAACCGTGCTGTAAGTCAGGACATCGCCGCCATTTTTCAGGTCAGCGGCCAAAATCGCGCCCACCTCCAGATAGGGGCTGACGACCGGGCGCTTGGCGCGCGCGGCGCGGCGGTCGGCCTGCCGGGCGGAGCGGCCCTCGCTGGCGGCTTCCGGCCCGGCGGCGGATGCGTCGCTGCCCCCGCCCCAACCGCCGCCGGATTGCGCCTGCGCCTGCGCCGGGCTGGCCGCCACAATCGCCGCCATGCTGGCCGCAACCAGCCAGCGATGTTCACCGTGCGTCATGCTGCGCCTCCTTGTCCATAATAGGTGCCGAAGCGGCGACCCCCGGGCGAAAATTTCACCCCATTGAGCAGCAGTTGAATATGGGGACAGCCGCCCACCAGGCTGATCGCATCGCGCAGGCTGGATTCCATCGTCGTGTCAGCGCGCACCACCATCACCAATTGGCCGACATGGCCCGCCAGCACCCCGGCGGGCGATGCCGCCAGCACCGGCGGCGAATCGAACAACAATATCCGGCCCGGCGCCCCGGCTTCGAGTTGGGCCAGCACCGTCTCGGTGCGCGACGAGCTGAGCAATTCGCTGTCATGGCTGGTCGAGGTGCCCGCCGGCATCAGCTTCAGCCCCGGCAAATCGGTCTGGATCAGGCAATCGGCCAGCGGCAAATGCGGGTCGGCCAACGCATCCATCAGCCCCGGGCCATCGGCCACCCCCAGCAATTTCAGCACGCTGGGCTTGGCGATGTCGGCGTCGATCAGCAACACGTCAAAATCCGCCTCGGCGGCCAGGCTGAGCGCCAGATTCACCGCCGAAAATGTCTTGCCCTCACCGGGATTGGCCGATGCGATCAGGATGCGGTGGCCGCGCGGCAAAATCGGGCGGGCCGGGCCGCCAACAATGCCGCGAAACAGCTCGCGCTTGATGATGCGATATTCCTCGGCGATGCCCGACACCGGCCCGCCCGGCACCACCATGCCCAGCCGTTCCAGATTGGCGCGGTCGATGGTGGCGTGGCGGCCCGGCACGATGGCGGGGGCGGCGCGTGCCAAGTCCTTGGCCGCCGACGGCCGGGCTGCCGCCGGGGCATCGGCGGGCGGCACATCCATTGCCACCGGCGGCACGGTGATGGTGGCAGGCGCAACCGGTTCCGGCGCGGCCCGCCGAGCTTTGCGCACCGGTTCGGGCGGCAAAGCGGCAATGTCGATGGTCGGCATCCCGGCGGCGGCGTCCACGCCAAACACATCGGCGGCGCGTTCCAGCAGGCTGCCCCGCTTGGCGGGCTTGATCGGCTGATGCTTGCTCATCTTGTCATCCTGTCCCATCACGCGACCATTCCGCGCTGGACGAATTCCGCCACCAGCAGCAGCAGGAACAGGCCCACCAGCGCGGCGCTGCCGCCCGCCAACCATTTCAATTTCTGTTTGCGCTCAGCGTGGCGCTCGACCGTTACCACCTCGGTCACCGCGCCGATGACCGGCAGGCCGCTCGCCCGCTCCAGCCGGGCCGCAGTTGGATAGCTGCTGTGGATTTGCGCCAGGCCAAATGCCGCCGCCAGCCCGGCGCCAATCCCGGCCAGCAGCACCATCGTCAAAAACAGCGGACGGTTGGGGGCCACCGGGGTGCGCGGCTTGGTCGGCGGGTCAATCAGGTCCACGCGAATCGCGTCGGTTTCGGTTTCCACCTGCCCGCGCAGCCGCACCTGTTCACGCTGGGCGACCAATTTGTCATATTGATCCTTCAGCACGCGGTAATCGCCGCTGATCCGGTCATATTCCGCCGCAATCCCCGGCTCTTCGATCCGGCGGGCGGTGATCTGGCTGACCTCCGCCTGCAATTGGGCGCGGCGGCTGGACAGGGCGCCCACGCTGGCCTGGCGCTCAGCGCGCATCGCCACCAAACTTGCATAGGCGGGGTTCTGGCTGGAAATTGCGCCGCTGCCGCCGCTGCCCTCCCGCGCGGCCTGGCTTTGCAGCGAGGCAATCTGGCTTTTCAGCGCAATCACATCGGGATGGGCGTCGGTCAGGCCGCGCGCGCGCATCGATGACAATTCGCTGGTCGCCCCGGCCAGTTGCTGGCGGGCCACCCCGCCGCCAGTGGCGTTCAGCCCCGGCATGCTGATGGTAGCAGGCGTGCTAGCCAACTGGCCATTGGCTGCGGCCAGCGCGCCCTGGGCGGCCGCCAATTGCGCCTCGATATTGGCGAGTTCGCTGCGCAGCGTGTCCAGCCGCAGTGCGGGCGAGCCGCCGCCCGGGGTGGCGATCATGCCGATATTCTGGGCCTCGAACGCCGACCGCTTGGCCTCCGCCTCGCGCAGCGCCTTTTCGCGCTCGGCAATCTGGCCGTCCAGGAACTTCAGCCCCTCGCGCGCATTCACCCGCCCGCCGCGCAATTGCTCGTCGCGAAACACGGTGATCAGGCTATCGAGCACGCCGCTGGCCAATTTGGCATTTTCCGCATCCGACAGGCTGCCGACGGCAACGGTGGCGACCAGTTCGAAAATATTATCCTGTTGCGGCACGACCTTGATCTGGTCCTGCAGCATCAGGACCGCGTCCTGCTTGTCGCGCTCGCTGGCCCCGGCGGGCACCAGCCCGGTGGTGGCGGCCACCTTTTCCAGATTGCGGGCGCTGGTCAGCGTCTGGCGAATCTGGTCGATCTGCTGGCGGCCATTGTTCCCGCTGCCCACTTGGGTGTCGGGCAGGATTTCGTTGATTTCCACGAGCAGGCGCGCGCGCGATTCATATTGATTGGGGATGGTGGCAATCGCCAGCCAGCCGAGCACGCACAGCCCCCACGCCACCGCCAGCGCCAGCCAGCGCCGCGACCAGACGCTGTGGATTGCCACCCGCACTTCATCATACAAACTGTTCATGGCCGGGCATCAATCCAGATAATTGGGGGCAAAGCGCGGGGCATCGGGGATCAGAAAAAGCTTTCCGGAATGATGATCACATCCCCCGGCTGCAACAGCACATTGGCGCGAATATCGCCCCGCTTGATAAGGTCATTCAGGCGCAGGCCATATTCGCGCTGCCGCCCGGTGCCGCGTTCGTAGCGCACCAGCCGCGCCTTGTTGCCCGCCGCCATTTCCGACAATCCGCCGACCGCAATCATCGCGTCGAGCACGGTCATATTGGCGCGAAACGGAATCGACGCGGGCTTCTCCGTCGCCCCCACCACGCGGATTTGCTGGGAAAATGTGCTGTTGAAACTGGTGACGATCACGCTGACGATCGGGTCTTTGATAAATTGGCTGAGTTGCAGCTTGATATCCTGCTGCAACATCGTCGGCGTCTTGCCGACGGCGGGCATGTCGGTAATCAGCGGGGTGGTGATGCGCCCGTCGGGCCGCACCTGGACCTTGCCGCCCAGTTCCGGGTTGCGCCAGACAAAGATGGTCAGCTCGTCCAGCGGGCCGATCACATATTCCTCGCCCGGCCCTTCCTGCGATGTCACAAAATTGGCGGGCGGCAATTGCGGGCCGCTGCTGCCCCCGGCACAGCCGGTCAGCATGATCGCGCTGATGCCGCCAAGCAGCGCAACGCGGGAAGAAAAATTGGCCATAACCGTGCAACCCTTTTTTGGTGGCGGACGGCATGGGCCGGGCCATCTGCGCCCGGCGCTTGCCGCCATCTCACCCGCCGGTTTGGCGAAAAAGGGTGAAAATTCGGTTAGGATTAAGGATGAACCGACGCGGCTGATCGCAAAATCGGCTCGGATAACTGCTTAACCGATCAGCATTTCTGTGGCTGGGCCGTGGCCCAGAAAGGCCGCCGGGCTGGCGCTGGCGCCATAAGCCCCGGCCATGAAGAGCACCACCAGTTCGCCGACATCGGCAGGGGGCAGGGCGACCTGATCGCCCAGCCGGTCGAGTGGGGTGCACAGGCACCCGACCACCGACGCCACCTCGCTGGCCGCCGCGCCAAATTGGCTGGCGATGCAGATGGGATAGTTGCGGCGGATGACCGTGCCGAAATTGCCGCTGGCCGCCAGAACATGGTGCAGGCCGCCGTCGGTCACCAGAAACACCTGCCCGCCGCTGATTTTCCGGTCGATGATCCGGGTGACATAAATGCCTGCCTCTGCCACCAGCCAGCGGCCCAGTTCGACGGCAAAGCGGCTGGTCGCCAGCGCCGCCGGGCGCGCCGCCAGCAGCTCGGCCAGCGCGCCGCCAATCGCGGCGACATCCACCGCTGCCTCGCCGGCAAAATAGGGCACGCCAAAGCCGCCGCCCAGATTGACCAGCGGCGGGGCCGCGCCAATCTGGTCCGCCAGCCGCGCCGCCAGCGCAACCGTCGCCGCCTGCGCCGCGATCAGCGCGTCGGCCCCAAGCGCCTGTGACCCGGCGTAAATATGCAGTCCGCGCCAATCGGCCCCGGCGGCAATCACGTGCCGGACGAGGGCGGGAACATCGGCCGCATCCACGCCAAATGGCCTGGCCCCGCCGCCCATTTTCATGCCAGAGCCTTTGAGGTCAAACTCCGGATTCACCCGCACCGCCAGCCGGGGGACCAGCGCCAGTTGCGCGGCGATCCTGAGCGCCCGCGTTGCCTCGCCCGTCGATTCCAGGTTCAGCGTCGCCCCCGCGCGGATTGCGGCGGCCAGCTCGCGGTCGCGCTTGCCCGGTCCGGCAAAGCTGATTGCGGGCGGACCAGTGCCGGTGGCCAGCGCGGCGGCCAATTCGCCGCCCGACGCCACATCAATCCCATCCACCAGCCCCGCCATATGGGCCAGCAGCGGCGGGTGGGGATTGGCCTTCATTGCATAATGCACCGCCACCCCGGCAGGCAGTGCCGCGCGCAGCGCCGCCACCCGCGCGGTCAGCAGCGCCCGGTCATACAGGAACAGCGGCGTATCCCCGGCCTGGTCGACCAGCGCATCAACCCGAATGCCGCCGACCAGCAACATGCCGCTGGCATCCGCCCGCCAGCCCGGCGGAATCGCGCCCGCCGCCTTCATGCCGCCGCCTCAGCGCAAGCGTCGGCAATCGCGGCGCGGTCCAGCTTGCCATTGGGATTTTGCGGCAGGTCGCTGAGCCACACGATCCGCCCGGGCTGCATAAAGCCGGGCAGTTCCGCCCGCAGCGCGGCGCGCAGCGCGTCTACAGCCGCGTGATCATCGCCGCCCGCCACCACCAGCACAATCGCCTGCCCCAGCTCCCGGTCCGGGACGCCAACGGCCACCGCCGCGCCCACCAGCCCGCTGGCCAGCGCGGCATCTTCAATCTCGGTCGGGCTGATCCGGTTGCCCGCCGATTTGATCATCGCATCATCGCGCCCGGCAAAATAATGCAGCCCCGCCGCATCGCGCACCACGCGGTCGCCGGACCACACCGCCGTCCCGCCCCACCGCGATGCCGCCGGGGCCGGGCGGAACCGCTCCGCCGTGCGCGCCGCATCGCGCCAATAACCCGCCGCCACCAGCGGCCCGCAATGGACCAGCTCGCCCGCCTCGTCATCCGCACACACGCTGCCATCCGCGCGGCACACAAAAATCTCCGCATAGGGAATCGCCCGGCCCATCGACGTCGGGTGGGCGCTGACCAGATCGGGCGGCAGAAAGGTCGAGCGAAACGCCTCCGTCAGCCCATACATCGGCACCACCGCCGCATTCGGAAACGTCCGCTGCATCGCCGCAATCAGGCCCGGCGTCAACGCGCCGCCGCTGTTGGTCAGGCGGGTAAAGCTGGCCGCCGCCCCGTCCGGCCAGTCCGCCGCGACCAACTGGTGCCACAGCGGCGGCACCCCGG
>DAIUBZ010000077.1:0-8254 GCA_036846445.1 Sphingopyxis sp.
CCCATATATTCGGCCAGCGCCCGGTCGCGCTTCATATACAGGCCAATGTCATATTCATCGGTCATGCCGACCCCGCCGTGCATCTGAACCCCCTCGCGCACCGCCAGATTGCACACGCGGGCCGCCTTGGCCTTGGCCACCGCCACCATCAGCGGCGCGCCCGCGCCATTTTCGTCCAGCAGCGCCTGGGCCTTCATCACGCTGGCCCGGGCGATTTCCAATTCGCCATACAGATGCGCGGCGCGGTGTTGCAGCGCCTGAAACTCGCCGATCAATTTGCCAAATTGCTTGCGGCTTTTCAGATAATCGACGGTGATGTCCATCGCCCCCTGCGCCACGCCGACCTGTTCGGCGGCGGCCCCGGTGCGGGCGGCGGCGAGCAGCGCGTCCAGCACCGCCTGGCCGCTGCCAATATCGCCGATCAGCGCGTCGCCATCGGCCTCGACCCCGTCCAGCGTGAGCGTGCTGGCCAGCGACGCATCGACCAGCCGCCGGGGGTCGGCGCTCAGCCCGGTGCTGCCCGCCCGCACCGCAAACAGCGCCGGGCCGTCACTGGTCTGCGCTGCGACCAGCAGGACATCGGCGACATGGCCGCCGATCACAAAGCTCTTCCGGCCATCCAGCCGCCAGCCATTGCCGCTGCGCGTGGCGGTGCACGCAATGCGTTCGGGGCGGTGCTTGGCCCCCTCGTCAACCGCCAGCGCGGCGATGGCGGCGCCGCTGGCGATGGCGGGCAACCATTCCGCCGCCGCCGCGCCGCCGCCCGCAACCAGCGCCGCGACCGCGCCGACGCTGGTGGACAGGAACGGCGATGGGGTCAGATTGCGGCCAATTTCCTCCAGCACAATCCCGGCCTCGGCATGGCCCATGCCCAGCCCGCCATATGCTTCCGGCACCATGATGCCGGGCAGGCCCATTTCGGTGAAACTGGCCCATAATTCGCGGGAAAAGCCGGTGGCATCATCGCCATCGCGCAGGGTGCGCAGATGCTTGACCGGGGCCTGCTCGGCCATGAACGGGGCCACGCTGTCCTTCAGCATGATCTGGTCGTCGCTGTGATAAAGCGGCATGGATCAGGCTCCCGGCAGGTCGAGAATGCGTTTGGCGACGACGTTCAGCATGATCTCGCTGGTGCCGCCTTCGATGCTGTTGGCTTTGGTGCGCAGCCAGGTGCGGGCGCGGGCGCCGCCGTTCGTCTCGGCGCTGTCCCATTCCAGCGCCGCGCTGCCGCCGCCCGCCATCACCAGTTCGTGGCGGCGCTTGTTCAGCTCGGTCCCGGCATATTTCATCATGTTCGAACTGGCCGGGTGGGCGCGGCCGGTTTTCCACATGTCCATGAACCGCTCGCCCATCGCGCGATACGCGAACACATCCACGTCAAACGCCGCCATTTCGGCGCGCAAAATCGGATCATCCAGCTCGCCGCGATCATTGAGGCCCAGCGCCTTGGCGAAATGGCCGCCCACGCTGACCATGTCGCCGCCCGCGCCGCCCGCCGAAATCATCTCGCGCTCATGGCCCAGCAGATATTTGGCCACGTCCCAGCCCCGGTTGACCTCACCGACAAACTGGTCCTTTGGCACCTTCACATTGTCGAAAAATGTCTCACAGAACGGCGAATTTCCGGAAATCAGCTTGATGGGCCGGGTTGTCACCCCTTCGCTCATCATGTCGAACAGCATGAAGGTGATGCCCTGATATTTGTTCGCCTTATCGGTGCGGACCAGACAGAAAATCCAGTCGCACTTGTCGGCATAGCTGGTCCACACTTTTTGCCCGTTGACCCGCCAATGGTCGCCCGCATCCTCGCCAAATGTCTGCAAGGACACCAGATCGCTGCCTGACCCCGGCTCGCTATAGCCTTGGCACCAGCGGATTTCGCCCCGGGCAATCTGGCCCAGATAATGGACCTTTTGCGCCTCCGTCCCGAATTGCAGCAAGGCCGGGCCAAGCATCCAGATGCCAAAGCTGTTGAGCGGGCTGCGCGCCTTGATCCGCGCCATTTCCTGCCGCAGCACCTTGGTCTTGGCCGCGCTCAGCCCGGCGCCGCCATAGGCGACCGGCCAATCGGGCACGGTATAGCCCTTGGCCACACACGTCTCCAGCCACGCCCGCTGCGCGGGGTTTTTGAACACCCAATTCCGCCCGCCCCAGCAAATATCATCCTCATCCTTCACCGGCAGGCGCATCTCCGGCGGGCAATTGGCCTCAAGCCAGGCACGGGCCTCGGCACGGAAAGCAGCAAGTTCGTCCATCTGGTCGGGGGCGGCGGTGCTCATGACGATCATCTCCTGCGGGGTTGGGGCTTTAGATTAGGGCGAGTCGCCCACTTTACGCAAGCGTCAACTGGCTGCTGCCCGCGCCATCGCCCATGCCGTAGCGGCAAGCGGCTGGCGGTTGACGGCGCGGCGCGGCTGGCACAGCATGGCGGTCCCTGACCGGAGCCGACCGCCATGTCCACAGCCCCCGCCACCCCGCCCGTGCCGCTGCGAATCAAGCTGGCCTATGGGCTGGGCGCGGTGGCTTATGGGGTGAAGGACAATGGCTTTGCCGTGTTCGTGCTGATTTTTTACAATCAGGTGATTGGCCTCTCTGCTGCGCTGGTGGGGCTGGCGGTGATGGTGGCGCTGATCGTCGATGCCTTTATCGACCCGCTGATCGGCCATTTGAGCGACCGGACCAACAGCCGCTGGGGGCGGCGGCATCCGTGGCTTTATGCCTCGGTTCTGCCGATGGGGGCGTCGTGGTTTTTGCTGTGGCATCCGCCGGAATGGAGCGACACCGGCATTTTGATTTATCTCACGCTCAGCGCAATATTGGTCCGCGCCGCCATTGCGCTGAATGAAGTGCCGTCGCTCGCGATGCTGCCGGAAATTACCCGCGACTATCACGAACGCACCGATGTCATCCGCTATCGCTATCTGCTCGGCTGGAGCGGCGGGCTGTTCCTGTTGCTGCTGGCTTACGGCGTGTTTCTGGCCCCCACGGCGGACCAGCCCGCTGGCTTGCTGAACCGGGCGGGCTATGATGCCTATGCCTGGACCGGCACGATCATGATGATGGCGGCGATTTTGCTGTCGGCGCTGGGCACCCACCGGCGGCTGGCCCGCCCGCCAGCCAGCCTGCCGCCGCGCCAGCCGGTCATGGCGGAACTCAGGGCGATGCGCCGCACCTTGAGCAACCGGGCGTTTCTGGTGCTGATGCTGGCGGGGGTATTTGCCTATGCCAATCAGGGGCTGAACTTCGCCACCAGCACCTATATGCAAAGCTATGTCTGGGAATTTCCGCGCTGGGCGATGATCGCCTGGCCGTTCACCCTGCTGGGCGGGATTGCGGCGGCCTTTGTCATCACCCCGCCGATTGCCCGGCGGCTGGGCAAGAAGGATGCGGCGGCGGCCATGGCGACGGTGGCGGTGGTGGTGGGGCTGGCCCCCTATGCGCTGCGGCTGGCGGGGCTGTTTCCGCCGAATGGCGCGCCCGCCACCCTGCCGATTTTTCTGACCACCAGCCTGATTTCCACCGCCTGTGCGATCGGGCCGATGATGCTGGTCGGATCCATGCTGGCCGACGTGATCGAGGACCATGAAATCCGCAGCCACCACCGCGAAGAAGGGCTGTTTTTCGCGGGCAATATGTTCATGCAGAAATGCGTGACCGGGCTGGGCACATTCGCGGCGGGCAGTTTGATCAGCGCCATTGATTTTCCCGATGATGCGGTGCCGGGCGCGGTGGACCCGGCGATCATCACCGACCTGATCTGGCTGTTCACCGTGCTGACCGCCCTGTTGATCGCGGGCACGGTGGCGGCATTTTTGCGCTTTCCACTGGGCCAGGCGGACCATGAGGCGCGGCTGGCGATATTGGCGGCGCGGCAGCCAGCGCCCTGACGCCGGGGGCCATCAGGCCGTTCGCAACTGGTCCCACGGCCCGCGAATCGCCAGCGTGTGGCCGGGGTGATAGATATTCACGAACATCGTGGCGCCATCGGGCGCAAAACACACCCCGGCGGTTTCCGTGGGCAGCCGCAGCCGGGCCAGCGTGTAAATCTGGCCCGCCGGGGTGACGCCGCGCAGATAATTGACCGCATCGCCCGACCGGTCTTCGCACACGATCAAATCGCCCCACGGGGCCATGGTGATATTGTCGGCATAATCCATCAGCCGGGGGTCGGCGGATTCGATGAACAATTGGATGGTCCCGTCGCCGCCCGCCGCACCGGGGCGATAACGCATGATCTGGCCGTGTTTCGCCGGGCCGCCGCTGGTGCAGGTGAAATAGACATCGGGCGCGCCGTCCGCCGGGGTCAGCCCCAGATGAATGCCCTCGCCCCGCGCAAATCGGGCCGCGCCAGCCGCATGGCCGCGATCGCGCAGATCGTCATTCGGGCTTTCGACATCATCGACATCAACCCAGCGCACCGCCAGGCTGTCGCCCGCGCGCCAGCGCACGTCGTCCCAGTTGCGGCTGTCCCCGCCGCCCGGCGCATCGGCAAAGCCCAGCGCCTGCAGCCGCCCGCCAGCGGCCAGATTGCCGGGCTGGGCGGGCAAAAACCGGTAAAACAGACCCGCCTGATGGTCCTCGGTCAAATAAACGGTGCCGCTGGCCGGATCGACCGCCACCGCCTCATGCTTGAACCGGCCCATGGCTTTGAGCGGCACTGGCTTCACCAGCCCGGTGGCGGCGGCGGGCACTTCAAACACCCAGCCATGGCTCTGGTCGCTGCCCGGCGCGGTCATCACCGATTCCTCGCACGACAGCCAGCTTCCCCACGGTGTCGTGCCGCCCGCGCAATTTTGGGCCGTGCCCGCCAGCGACAGATGCACCCGCTCCGTCCGCCGGGTCTTCAGGTTATAGACCAAATTGGTGGTGCCGCCGGGCATCGCCCGGCCATCGGGAATATGGGCGTAAATGTCGCTGGCCGCCAGCCGCTGATTCAGCGCCAGATCGGCCCCCGCCGCGCCCCGGTCCATCGCCCGGGGCAACAGTTCATGGTTGCGGACCAGCACCACCCGGCCATCGTCCAGCGCAATACAGCCCATGCCGTCAAAATTGCCGGGGGTGACATAGCCATCGGCCATCACCCCGCCCGCCCGGTCGATCACCTGATAGGAAAAACCGGCGGGCAGATCGAGCAGCCCCCCCGGATCGCTGGCCAAGGGGCCATAGCCCGGCACCTGATTGGCATAGCCGCCATCCACCGGCGCGGCGCTGGCGCGGTGGGCCAGCCCGGCAAAGGCGGCGGTCACCATGGCGGATGCGGCAAATTGGCGGCGGTTGAGGCGAGTCATTGGTTTCTCCTATCGGATCCGAAAATGGTCGATCATTGTGACGCGGAGGTGACAGCCGCCGCCAGCCGCGCCGCCGCATCATCCTGCGCGATCAGCGGCAACAGATCGGCCATGTCCGGCCCGGAATCCCGCGCCGTCAGCGCCCGGCGCAACGGCAGGAACAGCGCCCGGCCCTTGGCCCCCGTCGCCGCCCGGGCCGCCGCGGTCAGCGCGGGCCATGGGTCGGCGCGCCAATCAAGCGCGCCCACCGCCGCCGCCGCCGCCGCCAGCACCGGCTGGTCCGCCGGGTCAGCGGGCGGCGGATCAAACGGCCCGGTGAACACCGCCGCCCAGTCCGCCGCATCGGCCACCCGGTCCAGATTGGCGCGAATCGCCAGCCAGCGCGGCGGGGTGATCGCGGCGGGCAGCCGGTCCGCCACCGCCGCATGGGGCAATTGGTGGATGATCCGGCTGTTCACCAGCGCCAGTTCCGCATCGTCAAACCGCGCCGGGGCGCGGCCAAAGCGGGCAAAATCCACGCTGGCGATCAGCGGCGCGGGGTCGGCAAATGGCTCCACCGGGTCGCTGGTGCCCAGCCGGGCGAGCAGCGCGATCACCGCCTGCGGCTCAATCCCCTCGGCGCGCAGCGCGTCCATGCCCAGCGCGCCCAGCCGTTTCGACAATTTCCCCTCCGCCCCCACCAACAGCGCGGCATGGGCAAATTGCGGCGGCGCCGCGCCCAGCGCCGCGAACATCTGCACTTGGGCGGCGGTGTTCGACACATGGTCCTCGCCGCGCACCACATGGGTGATGCCCATGTCGATATCGTCGATCACCGACGGCAACAGATACAGCCAGCTGCCATCGGCGCGGCGGATGATCGGGTCGGACAATTTGGCGGCATCAAATTGCTGCGGCCCGCGCACCATGTCGGTCCAGCTGATCGGCGTGCCATGGTCCAGCCGGAACCGCCAGTGCGGGGCGACGCCAGCGGGCACCGGCGCATCCGCCGCCTTGCGCTCATACACCGGCGGCAGGCCGCGCGCCGCCAGCACCTTGCGCCGAATGTCCAATTCCTCCGGCGTTTCATAACAGGCATAGACATGGCCGCCCGCCACCAATTCGTCGAACCGCGCATCATAACGGGCAAAGCGCGCCGATTGCCGCTCCTGCCCGTCAAAATCCAGCCCCAGCCACGCCAGATCGCGCAAAATCCCGTCCACATATTCGGGGCGTGATCGCGCCTGATCCGTATCGTCAATCCGCAGCAAAAACCGCCCGCCATGCCGCCGCGCCCACAGCCAATTGTGAATGGCGGTGCGGATATTGCCAACATGAAGCTGCCCGGTGGGCGACGGCGCAAAACGGGTGATGACGGTCATCGCGCTGGCCTAATGCCCCGCGCCCGCCGGGGCCAGCAAATTATCCCGACCGAAAGCCGTGGGTGATCGGATAGCGGCGGTCGCGGCCGAAGTTGCGGGGGGACAATTTTGTGCCCGGCGGGGCCTGGCGGCGTTTATATTCGGCCAGCGCCAGCAGCCGTTCAATCCGCGCCACCACCGCCCGGTCAAAGCCGTGGGCGGCGACCACATCGTCCACGCTCGCCTCGCCCTCCACCAGCATGTGCAGGATCGCATCCAAGATGGGATAGGGGGGCAGGCTGTCGTCATCGCGCTGGTCCGGGCGCAATTCCGCGCTGGGCGGTTTGGTGATGATGGTATCGGGCATCACCGGGGTGCGGCGGTTCAGCGACAGGCGCGGGACATGGGCATTGCGCCAGCGGGCAAGCGCGAACACGGTCATTTTATACGCGTCTTTCAGCGGGTTATACCCGCCCGCCATATCGCCATAAATGGTGGCATAGCCCACGCTCATCTCGCTTTTGTTGCCGGTGGTCAGCAGCATCGGGCCATATTTGTTCGACAGCGCCATCAGCGTCACCCCCCGGATGCGCGACTGGATATTCTCCTCGGTCGTGTCGACGGCGGCATCGGCAAAGCTGTCGGCCAACATGGTGTCGAACGCTTCGACCGCCGGGTTGATGGGAATGGTGTCGTGGCGGCACCCGATCATCGCGGCGCAGGCGGCGGCATCATCCAAACTGGCCTGGCTGGTAAAGCGGCTGGGCAGCATCACGCACCACACCCGCCCCGGACCCAGCGCATCGGCGGCAATCGCCGCGCACAGCGCGCTGTCAATCCCGCCCGACAGGCCCAGCACCACGCCGGGAAAGCCGTTGCGGTTCACATAATCGCGCAGGCCCACGACCATGGCATGGTAAATATCCGCCGGATGGTCGTCCCACGCCGTCCGTTCGCCCGGCGCGCAGGTCCAGCCCGCCGCGCCGCGCTGCCACACTGTCACCCGCTCCGCCTCGTCCCAATCGGGCAGGCGGTGGGCGGCGCTGGCGTCGGCATTCAGCACGAATGATGCGCCGTCGAACACCAGTTCATCCTGCCCGCCCACCCGGTTCAGGAACAGCAGCGGCAGGCCGGTTTCCCGCACCCGCGCCCCGGCGACATCGGCGACCCGCCGGTCATCCTTGTCAATTTCAAACGGGCTGCCGTGCGGGGCGATCAACAGCTCCGCGCCCGCATCCGCCAGCGCCCGGCAGACGGTGGGGAACCAGATATCCTCGCAAATCGGCACCCCCAGCATGGCGCCGCGAAACGCAATCGGGCGGGGCAGCGGCCCGGGGGCGAACAGGCGTTTTTCATCGAACGTGCCATAATTGGGCAATTCATGCTTCAAACTGGTCGCCGCCACCGCCCCGCCATCCAATAGCGCCATGGCGTTATACAGCGCGCCATCGCGGCGCAGGGCGGTGCCGACCAGCAGCGCCGGGCCGCCATCCGCCGTCACCGCCGCCAGCTGGGCCAGCGCCGCATCTGCCCGGTCCAGCAGCGCGGGTTTCAGAACCAGATCCTCGGGAGGATAGCCGATCAGTTGCAATTCGGGAAACACGATCAAATCGGCATCGCCATGCC
>DAIUBZ010000078.1:0-3861 GCA_036846445.1 Sphingopyxis sp.
GCCCTCGCCCAACCGGTCGGGTTCAGCCGCGATGATGGCGGCGATGGTGAACGCCGCCTCGCCATAGCGCAGGGTGTCGCCGACCCCGACGCCCAGCCGGTCGGCCAGTTCCGGTGCCACCCAGATGGTGCCGGGCGGCGGCGGGCCTTTCGCCGTCACCCGCCCGGACCCCTCAGCCAATTCCATCGTGCCAAACAGCGGATAGGCCGCATCCACTGCCTTCAACTCGGTCAGCACACTGGCCGCAGCATCGCCGTCCACCCGTGCCATCGCCCGCATCCGCACCGTGGACGACAGGGTGCCACCGCCATTTGCCGCCGCCTGTAACGCCGCCAGTTCCGGCGCGGTAGCCAGCCGCTGCGACAGGCCAAATTCCAGATCGCCGCCCAAAATCACCTGGCCCCGGCTGCCGAGTTCAGCGGTGATGCTGCGCGTCAGGCCGCCAATCGCCGCCAGCGTGGCCACCCCCAGCACCAGACACAGCAGCAACAGCCGCAGGCCGCGCCCGCGCGGGGCCAGATCGCGCCAGCCCAGCCGGGCCAGGGTGAGGGGGCCAGCGCGCCCCGAACCCGCGCCGCTCACGCGCCTGCGCCGTCCGCTGTGGCAATGCGCCCATCGCGCATGACAATCACCCGGTCGCACCGCGCCGCCAGCGCGGGATCATGGGTGATGATCAACAGGGTCGCGCCCGACGCCGCCCGCCGGGCAAATAGCAATTCGATGATGCTGGCCCCGGTGGCACCGTCCAGATTGCCGGTCGGTTCATCCGCAAATACAATCGCCGGGCCGGGGGCAATCGCCCGGGCAATCGCCACCCGCTGCTGCTCGCCGCCCGACAATTGCGCGGGATAATGGTCCAGCCGGTGGCCCAGGCCGACCGCAGCCAGCTCCGCCGCCGCGCGGTCAAAGGCATCGGCCATTCCGGCCAATTCCATCGGCACCGCCACATTTTCCTGGGCGGTCATGGTCGGCAGCAACTGAAAACTTTGCAGGACAATGCCAATCCGCCCCCGCCGCGCCCGGGCCAGCGCGTCCTCGTCCAGCGCGCCAAAATCCATGCCAGCCACCTCCACCTCGCCGCCGCTGGCCGCTTCCAGCCCTGCCAGCACCGCCATCAGCGAGCTTTTGCCGGAACCCGATGGCCCCAAAATGCCGATGGACTGGCCAGCGGGCACGTCCAGATCAATGCCGCGCAATATGTTGACCGGCGCGGCGGCGTTGCCCAGCGTCAGGGTGATGTTGCGCGCACGGATGGCCAGCGCCATAGAGGATGCGGGTGCGGCTGTGACCCCGGTGGCGGGATCAGCCGCCGGATCGGCCAACACGGTCGGAGAATTGGACAAGGGATTTCCTTTTATGGCGCAGATGCAAGGGCGGCGATGGCTAAGATATGGTTGCGCGGCACTGCTTTGCCAAGCGGTGATGGCGTGCAGCAACGAAACCCCGCCACCGCCACCGCAATCGCCCCCGGCTGATTCCGCTGCATCCGCCCCGGCTCTGGCCCCGGTTGCTGCCAATGCGCCGCTGGTGATCGCCTTTGGTGACAGCCTGTATGCGGGATATCAATTGGGGCCGAATGAGGGGCTGGCCTCGCAATTGCAGGCCGAACTGGCCGCGCTGGGCCGCAGCGTCCGGGTGCAAAATGCCGGGGTGTCGGGTGACACCAGCGCCGCCGGGCTGGCGCGGCTGCCGTTCGTGCTGGACAATGCTGCGCGCAAGCCGGCGCTGGTCGTGGTCGGGCTTGGCGGCAACGACATGCTGCGCGGTATCGGCCCCGATCAGACGCGCGCCAATCTGACCACAATCATGGCGGAGCTGGCACGGCGCGATATCCCCGCCGTGCTGACCGGCATGGTCGCCGCGCCGAATTTGGGGGCGGATTATGCGCGCGAGTTCAACGTGATATTCCCCCAGCTTGCCAAGGATTATCAGGCGCCGCTGGATCCGTTCATCCTGATGAATGTGGTGGGCAACCCCGGCTTGATGCTGGCCGATGGCATTCACCCCAATGCCGCCGGGGTGAAGGTGATTGCCCGGCGAATTGCGCCGCTGGTCGCCGGGGCGCTGCCGCCCGATCCGGATTAACCCAGCGCCGCCTGTTTTTCCTCGGCCAGCCGGTCGAGGTCCGCGCGCGACAATTTTTTCGCCGCCGATTTCAATTGCCCGCACGCCGCCATGATGTCGCGCCCGCGCGGGGTGCGGATGGGCGCGCTGATGCCGGCGGCAAAGATGATGTTGCTGAACGCGCGGATGCGGTCGGGCGATGAACATTCATATCCCGCGCCGGGCCAGGGGTTGAACGGGATCAGATTCACCTTGGCGGGCAGGCCATAGGCTTTCAGCAGCCGGACCAGTTCCCGGGCATCTTCATCGCGGTCATTCTTGTCTTTCAGCATGACATATTCAAAGGTGATGCGCCGGGCGTTGGTCGCGCCGGGATAGGCGGCGCAAGCGGCCAGCAATTCCTCAATGCCATATTTGCGGTTGAGCGGCACGATTTCGTCCCGCACCTCCTTGGTCACCGCGTGCAGCGATACCGCCAGATTCACTCCGATTTCCGCACCAGCCCGCGCCATCATCGGCACCACGCCGCTGGTGGACAGGGTGATGCGCCGCCGCGACAGCGCCAGCCCGCCCTCGTCCATCACAATTTTCATCGCGGTTTTGACATGGTCGAAATTGTACAGCGGCTCGCCCATGCCCATCAGCACGATATTGGTCAGCATCCGGCCGTCGGCGGTGTAATGCGGGGCGTCATCATCCGCACCGTCATCTGCATCATCGTCCGCACCGTCATCATTGCTGCCCGCCATCGTGCCGCGCGGCCATTCGCCCAGCGCATCGCGGGCCAGCATCACCTGGCCCACCATTTCGCTTGGGCTGAGGTTGCGGACCAGCCGCATTGTGCCCGTGTGGCAGAAGCGGCAATTGAGGGTGCAGCCGACCTGGCTGGAGATGCACAATGTGCCCCGGTCCGCATCGGGTATGAACACCATTTCATATTCCTGGCCATCGTCAGTGGCCAGCAGCCATTTGCGGGTGCCGTCGCTGCTGTGCTGGGCGGTGACCACCCGCGGCCGGCTGATGACAAAACGCTGCGCCAACCATGGCTGCATGGTTTTGGCGATGTCGGTCATTGCGCTGAACTGGGTCACGCCCCGGTGGTAAATCCAGTGCCAGATTTGCTTGGCGCGCAATTTTGCGGCGCGGGTATCCAGCCCTGCCGCCGCCAACGCCGCCTGAATGTCGCGGGCGGGCAGGCCGAGCAGATCAGTGCGCCCATCGCTGCGCGCCGGGGCAGCGCCGGTGGGCACTGGGTCGATATGGCCGGGAATTTGCATGGGGTCCGCATAGGCGATGCAGCACCGCAGGGCAATATCGGCGATTTATGCGCGCGGCCGCCCCAGCCCGGCACAGCCCACCGCCGCTGCATCAATGGCGGTTGCGGCGCCGCGCAGGCCAAAGCCGATCGCGATGGGCCGCCCGTCGCGGCCATTGGCAGTGGCGCGCATCGCGGAGGCCCCGCGCATCGCGGCGATGATCGCGGCATCGCCCCGCGCATCGGCAGCCCAGCCGTGAACCCCGTTGCCAACCAGCGCAAAGCGGCGGTTGCCGATGGTCAGGGTGATCGGCGTGCTGGCCGCCCGGGGCCGGTTCAGCGCCAGGTAAAATTGCCCGCGCACCCGCGCGCCGGGCCAGAAACCGACGCTCGCAAAGCCGCCGGGCCGGGCCGCGCCGGTGCCGCCCGGTGCCGCGATGGCATAGCAGCGCGGCACACCGCCATCGCGAAACGCCCCCCAGGCGCCAAACACCCCCAGCGACTCCCGCGCGGCGGCGGGCTGGGCCAGTGCGGCCACCAGT
>DAIUBZ010000078.1:3961-7977 GCA_036846445.1 Sphingopyxis sp.
TTCCCGTGCCGATCGATCCTGCCATGCGCCTCATGCCGCGCTCATCGCCGGGCGGCTGGGCAAATGCAAGGGATGCTTGCGCGGGCGCGTCGGCACGTTAAGGATGCAGTGTCATAATGGCGGAGTCGTCGGGGCTGTGCCGCCGCCGCGCGCCGGGCCGGGATATAGGGGCAGTCAAGATTATGAAGGCGACGATCGAGCGGGCAACATTGCTGAAAAGCCTGAGCCATGTCCAATCGGTGGTGGAGCGGCGCAACACCATCCCGATTCTGTCGAATGTGCTGATTGAAGCCGCCAGCGATGGCAGCATCCGGCTGACCGCCACCGACCTTGACTTGCAGGTGCTGGACACCGCCCACGCCAAGGTGGCGACGCCGGGCGCAATCACCGTCGCGGCGCATCTGTTGTTCGACGTGATCCGCAAATTGCCGGAAGGGGCCGAGGTCAGCCTGGCCGCCGCTGATGGCAAATTGGCGGTGAAGGCTGGGCGCTCGAACTTCAATCTGCCCACTCTGCCGCGCGAGGATTTTCCGATCATTGCCGAGGGCGAATTGCCGACCAGCTTTGAACTGCCGGTCGCCACGTTAATCCAGATGATCGACAAGACTCGCTTTGCGATCTCGACCGAGGAAACCCGCTATTATCTCAACGGGATATTCCTGCATGTTGCCGATGATTCAGGCGGCGCGGTGTTGAAGGCGGCGGCAACTGACGGCCACCGGCTGGCCCGGGTGACGGTGCCGCGTCCGGACGGGGCGGAGGCGATGCCGGATGTGATTGTGCCGCGCAAATGCGTGCTGGAAATTCGCAAATTGCTGGATGAGGCCGAGGGGAATGTGGAAATCAGCCTGTCCGCCACCAAAATCCGCTTCACCCTGGCCGGGGCGGTGCTGACGTCCAAGCTGATTGACGGCACTTTTCCGGACTATAGCCGGGTGATCCCCACCGCCAACGACCGGCTGCTGCGGGTCGATCCGCGCGGGCTGGCGCAAGGGGTGGACCGGGTGGCGATTATCGCCAGTGAGAAAACCCGGGCAGTGAAAGTGGCCCTGAGCGAGGATCGCATCACCCTGTCGGTGACCAGCCCGGAAAATGGGACTGCCGATGATGAAGTGCCGGGCAATTACCGCGCCGATGCCATGGAAATCGGCTTCAACGCCAAATATCTGCACGAAATTTTAAGCCAGATCGACGGCGACACGGTCGAGTTGCATCTGGCTGATGCCAACGCCCCGACGCTGATCCGGGCCAGCGATGCGGCGGCGGCGCTCTATGTGCTGATGCCGATGCGGGTGTGAGGCGCGGCGGGGTTGCCCTTGGCGCCGCCGCCAGGCGTGTGACGAGGCGCAGGATCTGAATCGCCAGATCGTCCGGCCCTAGGCCCAGCCGTTGCCACGGTGACGGCGGCGCGCGGCGGCCTCTTTCCCAATGGCCGGCAAGCGGCTAGGGCGGGCGAATGTTGACGATTGATGCTGCGCTCGACCGCGCCACCCAGCTTTGCCAGTCCGCGCTTGCCGCCGGTGCCGATGGCGCCGATGCGCTCTATTACTGCGATGCGTCCACGTCGGTGGCGATGCGGCTCGGCAAATTGGAAGATGTGACCCGGTCCGAGGGGCAGGATATTGCCCTGCGCGTCTATGTCGGCCAGCGCAGCGCCAGCGTGTCGACCGCCGATATGGACCGGGCCGGGCTGGCGGCGCTGGTTGAGCGGGCGGTGGCGATGGCCCGGGCCGCGCCGGAGGATGCGTTTGCCGGATTGGCCCCGGCGGAGCGGCTGCTGACCGGCAGCCCCCCCGACCTTGATCTGGATGACGGCAGCGAGGCCGACCCGGAGGCACTGCGGGCGGCGGCATTGGCGGCGGAGGATGCCGCGCGGGCGGTGCCCGGCGTCACCAACAGCGAAGGGGGCGGCGCATCGCACAGCCGGGTGCGGCTGGCGCTGGCGACCAGCCACGGCTTTGCCGCTGGCTATGGCCAGTCGGGCCACAGCCTGTCGGCCAGCGTGATCGCGGGCGAAGGCGGCGGAATGCAGCGGGATTATGACTGGCACAGCGCGCGCTATCTGGCGGATCTGGACAGCCCGGCCAGCATCGGCCGCAGCGCCGGTGAACGCGCCGTCGCCCGGCTGAACCCCGGCCTGGCCCCGGCGGGCAGCGTGCCGGTGCTGTTTGATCCCCGGGTGTCGGCGTCGCTGCTGGGCCATTTGCTGGGCGCAATCAGCGGCCCGGCGATTGCCCGGCGCACCAGTTTCCTGTTGGACCGCGCCGACCAACCGCTGTTCGCGCCCGGCATCACCGTCCGCGATGACCCGCACCGGCGGCGCGGCCAGCACAGCCGTCCGTTTGACGGCGAGGGGCTGGCAACCAGCGCGCGCGACATTGTTGCCGATGGGCGGCTGACCGGCTGGTTGCTGGACTGCCCCTCTGCCCGCCAATTGGGGCTGGCCCCGACCGGCCACGCCACGCGCGGCGGCGGCGCGAGCGGGGTGAGCAGCAGCAATTTGTGGCTCGCCCCCGGGCCATTGTCGCCGGGCGCATTGATGGCAGATGTCAAGCTGGGCGTTTATATCACCGAATTGGCGGGGCAGGGGGTGAATCCGGTGACGGGCGATTACAGCCGGGGCGCGGCGGGCTTTGCGATCCGCGACGGCCAGCTTGCCGAACCCATCGCCGAATTCACCATCGCGGGCAATTTGATTGCCATGTTCGCTGAACTGACCCCCGCCGACGATCTGAGCTTCCGCCGCGCCGCCAACGCCCCGACGGTGCGGGTGGACGGGATGATGGTGGCGAGTGCCCTTGCTGACTGAGCCGTGCGCGGCGGGCGTTGACACGGCGGCGGTGGTTGCCGCGGTGCGGGCGGTGGGCGATATGGCGCTGGCCCGCTGGCAGCAGCCGGGTGCGCCACTGGCGGTGTGGGCCAAGGACGACGCCAGCCCGGTGACTGATGTCGATCTGGCGGCGGATGCACAGGCCAAATCGCTGTTGATGGCCATTGCGCCCGATGCCGGGTGGCTGTCAGAGGAAAGCCCCGACAGCCCAGCCCGGCTGGCCCGCCGCCGCATCTGGTGCGTCGATCCCATTGACGGCACCCGCGATTATGTCGCGGGCCGCACCGGCTGGGCGGTGTCGGCGGCGCTGGTCGAGGACGGCGCGCCGGTGCTGGGCGTCCTTTATGCCCCGGCGCGCGCGATGATGCTGGTGGCGGCGCGGGGGCAGGGGGCATGGGTGGGCGGCCAGCGGTTGATCGCCAGCGACCGCCGCACATTTGCGGGGGCGCGGGTGCCCGCCGACGGGCTGCCCAGTGTCGATGCCGATCTGGTGATGGTCGAGCGTCCCAACAGCATTGCGCTGCGGATCGCGATGGTGGCGGCGGGGGACGCCGATCTGGTCGCCACGCTGCGCTGGGGCTTTGAATGGGATGTCGCCGCGGCGGTCCTGATTGCCGCTGAGGCTGGGGCGGCAGTCAGCGATGCGCTGGGCGCGCCGCTGGCGTTCAACACGCCCAGCGCCCAGGCATTTGGCGTGGTGGCGTCGGCCCCGGCGATCCATGCTGCGGCCATCGCCCGGCTGGCGGACCGCGCGGCGGCGATGGCGGGCACTGGCGCACCGGCACCCCCGGCTTGACAAGCGGGGCGACTCGCCCTAACCGCCACCGCTTCCAAGATCGATATTGATCGCGCTGTGCCCTGCTGGCACTTGCGTGTTTGTTACCGGTTACGGAATTTTGACGCTTTGAGATGGGGTGAGTTGCCATTCACCCCGTGGAGCCGGGAGAAAGAGACATATGGCACGGATTGCGGGCGTCAATTTGCCCACCAACAAGCGCGTGATCATCGCGCTGACCTATATCCACGGAATTGGGCGGAAAACCGCCGTTGATATCGCCACCAAGCTGGGCATCGACCAGGCCCGCCGCGTCCAGGACTTGTCGGATGCCGAGGTGCTGCAAATCCGCGAGACGATCGACGCTGATCTGACGGTTGAGGGCGATTTGCGGCGCAACACCGCGATGAA
>DAIUBZ010000079.1:0-7837 GCA_036846445.1 Sphingopyxis sp.
ACCTGGCTGCGGTCCCGCGCTTCGCGCACCGTATAGGCCGCATCGCTTTTAATCAGGCGGCTGCCGCTGAGCACCGATGCAAACAACAGCGGCTGATAATGATAGGTCACCTCGACAAACATCACCGCGCCGCCCAGCGGGGCTTTGACCTCTTTGCCCGCCGGGCCCATGCCGGGAAAGCCGGTACCGGTCGCACCGGTTCCAGCCTGGCCATAGCGTGCCGGGATTTTCAGATTGCCGTAACAGCGTTGCCAGCGGATCCACTGCCCGCCAGCGGCATTTTGTTCGAGGCTGGACAGCCGCACCCGGCCAAATTGCTGGAGGTTCAGGTTGCCGGACTGAATGCGTGCGCCCTCGAACACATCATTGATATCCACCTCGCGCACCTGCGGCTGGGCCAGATTGCTGCCAGATGCGATCCGGGCGCTGTTGTCGGCGATGGTCAGGGCAATCTGGCTCATCTGGGTGTTGGCCAGGGTCAGCGAAGCGATTTCCATGCCGCCAAAGCCGACCAGCAACATGATCGGCAGGGCATAGGCCATTTCGATCAGCACCACCGCGCTATCGTCCCGGCCCAGCGCGCGCAGCGGGCGGCGGATTGGTTTGGGCGCGCGGGTCATGTGCAGATCACCTGATTGGCCGTGCTGTTAAGCGCAAAGGGCTGGTTGCGCATCACCGTCGAGACCTGAATGGTGATCGTCTGCGGCTGGCCCATCATCTTCCACACTGGCAAGAGCCGGTCATACATCATCGTGGCGGTATACATCACCACCTGCTCGCCGCCACCCTGCCCCGCTGTGCCGCGCAGCGCGTCCCAACTGCCGTTGCCATTGCTGTCGGTGAAGCATTCACCCGGATCGCGAACGCCATTGCCATTGCCATCGGTAAATTGTTCGGGCTTGCCGACATCGGTGAACGAGCCATAGGCGCGGCGCTGGAACGTGACGATGGCGGTTCTGATCACCCGCTGGGCCTGTTCCCGCACGGCGGTGTCGATGGCGGCCTGGTTGCCATTGTTCATTTCCAGCGCGGAATCGCGTGCGGCCTTGCTGATCGCCCCGGACAGGACTTGTTTGGCGTAAAGCTGGAGGCCCCAATCGAAAATGCCCATCAACACCAGCAGGAACACCGGCGCAATCAGGGCAAATTCCGTGATGGCATTGGCCGATACGTCACCGGCCAGGTGGCGCCGCCGCCGCTGCATCAACGCGCGGGTGAAGGCCAGCCGCACTGCCATCACTGATCCAGCCGCAACCGCGAGATATTCTGGGCAATCGCCTGAAACTGGGTGTTGAGCGCGGCATTGTTGGCGGCGCTGAACGCATTGCCGGGGCTGGCACAGGCGGTCAGATTGGGGGTGATGCTGGTGCCGAACGCCACCGCCCACACGGTGATGTTGCGGCTTTTGGCGGCGGTGCAGGCCTGGTTGAACCGATTCTGGTGGCGGTTGATGCTGTCACCATCGCTGGTCGCACCAATGCGGACAATGTTGCGTTCGCGGTTCTGGTGGCTGAACGTGTCGAGCCGGGTGAACATTTGGCCGTCGGTCATGAAGATGATGTGGCGCTGGATGGGGCGGCCATTGGGGGCGGTGGCGTTGTCAGCAGTGAACAGCCCGGTTGGCGAGATTAGCCTGGTCGCCCACAGCATTCCGGCGTCGTGATAGGTGTTGCCGGCCGCATTGAGCGCGCTGGTCCAGCCCTGGAAGATGTTGCGATCCGCCGCCGTCATCGTGGTCAGCCGCTGTGCGGGCGGCGGGCAGGCGGTATTGCCGTCGGTCCAGTTGGAGCTGGACCACATCTGCCCAGCCGCTGAGCGCGGGTGATAAAATTGGCGCATTTGCAGCGACCATTTGGTGGCGTCCGCTGCGGTCGGCACCATGTCCACGTCCATGTCAAAGGCATTGGCCGGCGCAAGCTGGTTGCTGGCGAAGGCGGTCGTTTGCCGCTCGATGATACAGCCATCGGTAAAGGCTGATACCGCCGCGCCATTGTTGCCGGTGTTGGCGGTGACCGCATTGCCGGACTTGGCGGCGCTGACATCCAGCGTGCGGTTTTCATAGCGATAGCGGCTGAACGCGGGCACCCGGGGTTCGGTGAAATAGCGCGGTGTATAGGTATAATAGCGCACGGTGCGCCGCTGAATCCGGCACCGATTGGACGTCCAGCGCGGGCGATACTCGAAAAACTCCCACTCTTGCCGGTCGCTGTAGGTGGTAACGCGGTTGTTGCCGACAATCGATTGGCCCTGGTTGGTCGAACGGATCCCGCCGCGCTTGACGGGCGTCGTCGGGGCTGGCGGGGTGGCCGAGGCGCAGGTGGCGCTGGTCTGCCCGCTGATCGTGCCATGGTTGCCGCCATAGCCGCCAACACTGTGCGGTGTGGCGGGCGCGCCTTGCGGCCCGGTGGTCGTCACGCCGGGGCCATAGGTCCAGTTTTCATACAATGGCGTGCGCGAGGGGATGGTGGTGGTGTCGGCGATCCAGTTGCTGTTGGCCGCCATCAGCAATGCGCCCGGATTCACATTGTGGTTGTAATAGACCATGCCAAAGCGCAGCCGCCCATCGCCCACCGCCGCACTGGTCAGCGTGTCGAAAAAGTTCAGCGATGCGTTGCGCGCCCCCTGCACCCGGTTCACACTGTCGCCGCTGTTCACCCAGCCCATCGACCCCGACACGTCGAGGACGAACATCACATCGACATTGCTGATTTCCAGCTTGGCCGTGCAATTGACGCTCAGGTTGAACTCGGTCTGGCCAAACACCTGCATCAAGGCAGTGGGCAGCCTGGCCGTCGCGGTGCCCATCACATTGGATGGCCCGTCCTGGCTGCTGATGAAGCTGATCTTGTTCGAGCCATAGGTGTCGGCCTGAAAGTTGAAGGCAAACATCTTGTTCGCCTCGGCCTTGTGAGCGGCGCTATAGGTGCCGCCGGTCATTGCCCGCCGCCCGGCCAGCACGCCGGAATCGCACGCCTGTTGCAACCGCTGTTTGGCCATATAGGCGCGGCCGACATCGACGCCCGATCCGACCACGCCGATCATCGGCACCATCGCGGCGGCGACCATGAAAAATGTGTTGCCCCGCTGGTTGCTGGCCAGATTTGCCGCCCGTGCGCGCCAGCCGCGCCGATGGCGCGCGTTCATGGTGCTGGTGGTGTTCACGCCTGATGCCACGCCGGTTGCTCCCTGAGTGACTGACGCCCGCGCAAACCGCCGCTGCCACCACCCGATAAATACAGGGAGTGCTAACAACCAAATCCTTACCAAAATCCTAATTTGCGGGGCGGCCGCGCCGCCCATCCCCCGACTGTCTCAATCCGATACAGGCGGCGAACAAGCCGCGATCGGGGTCAGATCAGCCGGCCGCCCATGCGGCGCGGCAATAGCCCTGCGCCCACAACAACGCAGTCAGATCTCCGTGGTGAATCGCCGCCGCCGCCGCCGCCTGGGCCACCGGATGGGCGCGATAGGCGATGCCCAGGCCAGCCGCCGCCAGCATGGCCGCATCATTGGCCCCATCACCGACCGCCAGTGCCGCGCCCGAATCAATGCCCAGCGCGGTGCATTCCGCCGCCAGCACCGCCGCCTTGGTGCCGCTGTCAACAATCGGATCGGCCACCTGACCGGTCAGCCGCCGGTCGGCGATGACAAGCTGGTTGGCGACCACGCGGTGAAAGCCGATCATCTGGCCGACCGGGCCCGCAAAATGGGTAAAGCCGCCCGACACCAGCACCGCCCGCGCACCATGGGCAGCCATGGTCCCCACCAGCGCCTGCGCCCCCGGCATCAACTGCACCCGGCTGGCCAGACAATCGGCAATCGCCCCCTCGTCCAGTCCGGCCAGCAGCGCCACCCGCTCCGCCAGCGCGGCGCGAAAATCCAGCTCGCCGCGCATCGCCCGCTCGGTAATCGCCGCCACCTGTGGCTTAATCCCGGCATAATCGGCCAGTTCGTCAATACATTCCACGGTGATCATCGTGCTGTCCATATCGGCGATGATCAGCCCCCGCCGCCGCGCGGCCGCCGCCTGCACCACCACATCGACCGGCGCGGCCATGTCGGCCAGCGCGGCGCGGGCGGCGGCGGCATCCCCGGCAAAACGCACATCCGCCGCGCAGCCGCCGTCCAGCCAGTCCCAGCCCGCCACCACCAGCCCCGCGTCGGTCAGCCGCGCCGCAGCGCTGTCCACCATCTCGCCGGTCAGGCCGCCATCTGCTATTAGCGTTGCAATCATCATGGAAACCGCCCTGCCCCCCACCGCATCCGATGTAGCCAAGCGGCCACCGCTGGCGCTTATTGCCGGGCCGACCGCCAGCGGCAAGAGCGGGCTGGCGGTCCGGCTGGCAAAATGTCTGGAACGCGCCGGGCGCGCGGCGGTCATCGTCAACGCCGACGCCAGCCAGGTCTATGCCGACATTCCCATTTTGTCGGCCCAGCCGACCGCCGCCGAGCGGCAGGGCATTCCCCACCTGCTGTTCGGCCATATCGACGGGGCCGAGGTGAGCAACGCCGCGCGCTGGGCCAGCGACGCCCGGGCCGCCATCGCCGCCGCCCATGATGCCGGCGCGGTGCCCATTCTGGTCGGCGGCACCGGCTTGTATATCGCCACGCTGCTCGGCGGCATTGCCCCGGTGCCGGAAATTGATGCCGATGTGCGGGGGGCGGTCCGGGCGCTCAGCGTCGGCGATGCCTATCGCGCGCTGCAAACCGCCGACCCGCTCGCCGCTGACCAGCTGAACCCGCTGGACAGCGCCCGGATTGCCCGCGCGCTGGAGGTGGTGCGCAGCACCGGCACCCCGCTGCACATCTGGCAGCGCCAGCGGGTGGGCGGGATCGGGGGCGATGTCGGCCTGTGCCCGCTGATCCTGTTGCCGCCCCGCGATGCTCTGGTCCTGCGCTGCGATGCGCGGCTGGCGGCGATGTTTGCTGGCGGGGCGGTGGCCGAGGTGCAGGCGCTGATCGAACGGCGGCTCGATCCCGCGCTGCCGGTCATGGGGGCGATTGGGGTGCCGCAACTTGCCGCCTGGCTCAGCGCCCCGCACGCGCCCGGCGGGCGGGCCGCCGCCCTGGCCGCCGCCATGGTGGCCACCCGCCGCTATGCCAAACGCCAATATACCTGGTTTCGCGGCCAATCGCCGCCGGACTGGCCACAGGCGACGCAAGAACTAAATATCTCAGAAAACGACGATCTGGTAATTAAATTACGCAATATGCTATTGACACAATAGAATTGCAAACCTATTGCGCCCCATCCCAAGCGGCGGCAAAGCCCGCCGCAGCAGCAGCAGCAGCAGGAGCGGCACGGTGGCGGAAATCAGCGGCGCGGACATTGTGGTTCAGGCCTTGGCCGATCTGGGGGTCGAGGTGATTTTCGGCTATCCGGGCGGCGCGGTGCTGCCGATTTACGATGCTTTGTTCAAACATCCCTCGATCAGGCACATATTGGTCCGGCACGAACAGGCCGCCACCCATGCGGCCGAGGGCTATGCCCGCGCCACCGGCAAGCCGGGCGTGGTGCTGGTCACATCTGGCCCCGGCGCGACCAATGCGATCACCGGCATCACCGATGCGTTGATGGACAGTATTCCGATGGTGGTGCTGACTGGCCAGGTGCCGACCGCGCTGATCGGCACCGATGCGTTTCAGGAATGTGATACGGTGGGCATCACCCGCCACTGCACCAAGCACAATTATCTGGTGATGGACCCGGCCCGGTTGGGCGCGGTGATGCACGAGGCATTTTACATCGCCACCAGCGGGCGGCCCGGCCCGGTGGTGATCGACATTCCGAAAAATGTTCAGGTGGCCACGGCGGAGTATCACCCGCCCGCCGACCGCGCCGCGCACCGCAGCTATCGCCCGGCCAGCGCGGTGGATCAGGCCGCGATTGCCGAGGCGGCGGCGATGATCGCGGCGGCGCGGCGGCCAATATTCTACACCGGCGGCGGCGTGATCAACAGTGGGCCAGATGCCAGCGCCGATTTGCGCGCGCTTCAGGCGCTGACCGGGGTGCCGGTTACCTCCACCCTGATGGGGCTGGGCGCATTTCCCGCCCATGATCCGGCCTGGCTGGGGATGCTGGGGATGCACGGCACCTATGAAGCCAATTGGGCGATGAATCAGGCCGATCTAATCGTCGCGATCGGCGCGCGCTTTGACGACCGGGTGACCGGGCGGCTGGATGCCTTTGCGCCGAACAGCCGCAAAATCCACATCGACATCGACCGCAGTTCAATCAACAAGATTGTGGCCGTAGACCTTGGCATTGTCGGCGATGCGGGCGCGGCGATCGCCGGGCTGATCGCTGCGTGGCAGGATGCGGGCCATCAGCCCGCCGATCTGGGCGAGTGGTGGACGCAAATCGACGGCTGGCGCGCCGCCCGCTGCCTCGACTTTCCCGAGGACAAGGCCCCGGCGGCGGACATCATGCCGCAGCGGTCGATCAAGGCGCTGGCCGATGCCTGTCTGGCCAGCGGGCGCAAGACGATCATCACGACCGAGGTTGGCCAGCATCAAATGTGGGCGGCGCAGCATTTTCCGTTCAATGCGCCCAATGAATGGCTGACCAGCGGCGGGCTGGGCACCATGGGCTATGGCCTGCCCGCCGCCATTGGCGCGCAGCTTGCCCACCCCGATGCGCTGGTGATCGACATTGCCGGGGAAGCCAGCATCCAGATGAACATTCAGGAATTGGGCACCGCCAGCCAATATCGCCTGCCGGTGAAAATCTTCATCCTGAACAATGAATATATGGGCATGGTCCGCCAGTGGCAGGAACTGACCTATGAAAGCCGCTATTCCAACAGTTATAGCGACAGCTTGCCAGACTTTGTGAAGCTGGCGGAAAGCTATGGCTGGAAGGGCATTCGCATCAGCAATCTGGGGGAATTGGACGATGGCATCGCCGCGATGCTGGCCCATGACGGGCCGGTGCTGGTCGATTGCCGGGTGTCGAAACTGGCCAATTGCTTCCCGATGATTCCATCGGGCGCGGCCCACACCGACATGATCCTGCAGGCCGATCAGGTCAGCGGCACGATGGACGATGAAGCAAAGGCGCTGGTCTGATGAAAATCACCACCCAAAAGGCTGAACGCCATGTGCTGGCGGTGATCGTGGAGAATGAGGCCGGGATATTGGCCAAAATCACCGGCATGTTCACCGCGCGCGGCTACAATATCGCCAGCCTGACCGTGGCCGATATTTCCGCCGACCATGCCACATCGCGCATCACCATCGTCACCAGCGGCCCGCCGCCGGTGATCGACCAGATCATCGCCCAGCTTGACCGGCTGGTTCCGGTGCACAGCGTCACCGATCTGACCGACGGCGGCGCGCATGTCGAGCGCGAGATTGCGCTGGTGAAGGTGGCCGGCACCGGCGACAAACGCATCGAGGCGCTGCGCCTGGCCGATGTGTTTCGCGCCAAGGTGGTCGATACCACCTTGTCCAGCTTCATCTTTGAAATTACCGGGACCAGCGACAAGGTGGACCGGTTCATCAGCCTGATGCGCGAATGCGGGCTGGTCGAGGTGGGGCGCACCGGGGTGGTGGCGATTGCGCGGGGAACAGGGGAATAGCAGGCTGATTTTCGGCGCACCGCGCCCACCGCGCGTTTCGGCGCGCTCCGCCTCAGGTGATGGCGCGGCAATCGGACACTATCGCATGATCACGCCATGGACCCTGAAACAAGTTCAGGGTGACGGCACAAGATAAAGGACTGAGAAAATGCAGGTTTATTATGACACCGACGCCGATCAGGGGCTGATCAAGGGCAAGAAAGTCGCCATCATCGGCTATGGCAGCCAGGGCCATGCCCATGCCCAGAATCTGCGCG
>DAIUBZ010000080.1:0-7643 GCA_036846445.1 Sphingopyxis sp.
TCCGACACATCGGCCCAGCCCTCGGTCGCCACCATGCCGCCCCGCGCATCGACCCCCACCACAATCCGCCCCGGCAGATCGCGGGCCGCCGCGCGGACGAAGCCGGGGTTTTTCAGTGCCGCCGTGCCGATGATCACCCGCGCCGCGCCCAGCGCCAGCCAGCGGTCCACCCCGGCGCGGTCCCGAATGCCGCCGCCGACCTGGACCTGGCCCGGAAAGGCCGCAACAATCGCCGCCACCGCCGCGCCATTCACGCTGGCCCCGGCAAAGGCCCCGTCCAGATCGACCACATGCAATTGCGCCGCCCCGGCGGCGGCAAAAGCCAGCGCCTGCGCCGCCGGATCGTCGCCATAAATGGTGGCGCGGGCCATATCGCCCTCCGCCAGCCGCACCACCTGTCCCTGTTTCAGGTCAATGGCCGGATAGATGGTGAGCGGCGCCATCATCGCCGCCACGCCAGAAAGCGCCGCAGCGTGGCCAGCCCATAGGCCTGGCTTTTTTCGGGGTGATATTGCACCCCGACGATATTGTCCCGCGCCACCGCCGCCACAATCGGCCCGCCATGGTCGGTGGTCGCGGCAATATCCGCCGCCGCCGCCCCGGCCACATGATAGCCGTGCAGGAAATAGGCCTCGCCGCCCGCAATCACCGGATGAGCGCGCGCGGTCACGACATCATTCCACCCCATATGCGGCACCCGCAGCCCCGGCGCGGGGGCAAAGGCCCGCACCGTCCCGCCAATCCAGCCCAGCCCGGGGTGGCGGCCATGTTCCTCGCCCGCATCGGCCAGCAATTGCATCCCGACGCAAATCCCCAGAAATGGCACGCCATCGCCGCGCACCCGCGTCTCCAGCGCCGCCACCATCCCGTCAATCGCGCGCAGCCCCGCCATACAGGCGGCAAAGGCACCAACGCCGGGCAGGATGATCCGCCCCGCCCGCGCCACCACCGCCGGGTCCGCCGTGACCGCGACATCACCGGCCCCGACCGCCGCCAGCGCATTGGCGACGGAGCGCAAATTGCCCGCCCCCGCGTCGATCAGCGCAACTTCGGCCATCGCGCGTTACAGCACGCCCTTGGTCGACGGGATCGCATCGCCCTTGCGCGGGTCAATCGCCACCCCGGCGCGCAGGGCGCGGGCCAGCGCCTTATACCCGCTTTCGGCAATGTGGTGGTTGTTGCTGCCATATAGCGTTTCCAGATGCAAAGTGATGCCCGCCGCCTGGGCAAAGCTGGCGAACCAGTGCGGGAATAATTCCGTATCCATCTCACCCAGCCGGGGCTGGGAAAAGCCGCTGTTCCACACGCAATAGGGCCGCCCGCTGATGTCGATCACACAGCGGGTCAGCGTCTCGTCCATCGGCGCGTGCGCCTCGCCATAGCGGGCAATGCCGCGCTTGTCGCCCAGCGCCGCCGCCACCGCCTCGCCCAGCGCCAGTGCGCTGTCCTCGACCGTGTGGTGCTGATCGACGTGCAAATCGCCGGCCACCGACAGGGCGATGTCAATCAGCGAGTGGCGCGACAATTGCTCGATCATATGGTCCAGAAAACCGATGCCGGTGCTGACCTGATAGACGCCGGTGCCGTCCAGATTCACCGTGACGGCGATTTTGGTCTCATGGGTGTCGCGGGTGATGGTTGCGGTGCGCATGGGCAGGGCCATAGCAGCGCTGACGCGCCATGCAACCGCCGCGCCGACCGCTGGATGCTGGCCCCCTTGACGCAGCCGGGCGGGCCGTCCACCACATGGGCCATGAGCGAAGATGCCACCGACAGCCTGATTCCCTATGACGAAATCGTGCAGGAGGCGCTGCGCGCGGTCGTGGGCCGGGTGTTGCGGCAGGTGGAGGCGGATGGCCTGCCCGGTGGGCATCATTTTTATATCACCTTCAAAACCCGGGCGGCGGGGGTGGATATTCCCGCCCATCTGGTCGCCAAATTCCCCGAAGACATGACGATCGTGCTGCAAAACCGCTATTGGGATTTGGCAGTGGATGACGCGGGTTTTCAGGTGAAATTGTCATTCAACCAGGTGGCATCGCTGCTGATTGTGCCATTTTCGGCGATTACCGCCTTTGTCGATCCGGCGGTAGATTTCGGCCTGCAATTCCAGGTCGATGCCGACGCCGCGCCGATTGACCCGCCCGATGATGCCGAAAATGACGCGCCGGTATCGAGCAGCAGCGACGGCTCAAACGTCGTGTCGGTGGATTTTGGGAAACGCAGTTAAGCCGTTTTGGCAGGCGTGGGCGTGGGCCGGGATTGCGGTGTTGTCGCTGGCATTTCTATGGCTGGTGTGGGCCATCGGCTGGCTGGCAACCGATGGCGAGGGTGGCACGATCATAGCGCAGATGCTGGTCGGTGCCGTTCGCTTTTCCGTCATGCTGCTTACTCCGGCGCTGCTGGTGCTGTGGCTGGCGCTGCCGTGGCTGCACCAGCGGGGCCGCGCCGCGCTGGGCTGGCGCGCCTTGGGCGCCGGCGGGGCGGTTTGGGCGGCAATTTGCGCGGCGGCGGTGCTTGCGGATTGACGGCGGGCGGGGGGCACCCCATCTTAAACCACGTCGGGCGGGCCAGCAAAGGAAGTCGGCGTGAAACCAATTTTGACCAGCATCATCCCCAAATTGGTGGGCAGTGCAGCGGGCAAGGCATCGGCGGGCTCGGGGTTGGTGGGGCTGGGGCTGGGCATGATTGCCACCCGGCTGGCCACCCGGTCGCTGCCTGGCGCAGTGCTGGTTGGCGGAATAATGGTCGCCAAATGGGCCTATGACCGCAAAAAGGCCAGCGGCAGCGCGCCAGTTGATGGAGCCCCAGTTGATGGAGCGCCAGCGGGCGATGTCGCCCCACCCCGGCGGCGGACGAAGCGCCGGGCGCCGTCCACCCCCCGCAGCGGGGCTTGACCCGCTGGCCGCGCTGGGCAATCAGCGGCCATGACCGAGAGCAACCCATTGGCGCGGCGCGGCGTGCTGTTTGTCCTGTCCTCGCCATCGGGGGCGGGCAAGACCACCATTTCCAAAATGCTGCTGGCCAGCGATCCGGGCATCGCCCTGTCGGTGTCGGCGACCACCCGGCCCATCCGCCCCGGCGAAGTGGATGGGCGCGATTATCATTTTGTCGACACCCCCCGCTTCAAGCAAATGGCGGCAGACGGCGCGTTCCTGGAGTGGGCGCATGTGTTCGATCATCGCTATGGCACGCCGCGCGCGCCGGTCGATGCCGAGCTGGCGGCGGGCCGCGACGTGTTGTTCGACATTGATTGGCAGGGCGCGCAACAATTGTATCAGGAGGCCGGGCCGGACGTGGTGCGGGTGTTCATCCTGCCGCCGACCATGGCCGAACTGGAACGCCGGCTGCGCAGCCGGGCGACCGACGCCGACGCGGTGATTGCGGCGCGCATGGCGCGGGCCGCGAATGAAATCAGCCACTGGGACGGCTATGACTATGTGCTGGTCAATGATGATGTCAGCCGTTGTTTCGCCGAGGTGCAGGCGATTTTGCGCGCCGAACGGCTGAAACGGCGGCGGCAGGTCGGGCTGATCGGCTTTGCCCGCGATCTGATCCGTGCGGTGGACGAGCCCGCCGCCGGGGCATGACCAGCGCGCCGCCCCCGGCCATCGAATTTGTCGAGGTGGGCGCGCGCGATGGCCTGCAAAATGAGGCGGCCCTGGTCAGCACCGCCGACAAATTGGCGCTGATCGACCGGGCCATCGCCGCCGGGGTGCGGCGGTTGGAGGTGGCCAGTTTCGTCAATCCCCGCCGCGTCCCCCAAATGGCGGATGCCGAGGCGGTGTGCGCCGCCCTGCCGCGCCGCGATGATGTGACCACTATCGGGCTGGTGTTGAATGAACGGGGCGCACAGCGGGCGCTGGCCACTGGCCGCATTGGCCAATTGGGCGCGGTGGCCAGTGCCACCGATGGTTTTGGCATCGCCAATCAGGGCCAGACCAGCGCCGCCAGCGAGGCCGCCGCCGCCGCTATCGTCGCCGCCGCCCGGGCGGCCGGGATTGGCGCGCAAATTACCATCTCGGTCGCCTTTGGCTGCCCCTATGATGGTGAGGTTGACCCCGGCCAGGTCGCGGCGATGGCGGCGCGGCTGGCGGCATGCGGCCCGGTGGAAATCGCGCTGGCCGACACCATTGGTGTGGCCGATCCGGCGCGGGTGGCGGCGCTGGTGCGGGCGGTGCGCGCCGCCATCGCCCCGGTGCCGGTGCGGGTGCATTTTCACAACACGCGCGGCACGGCGTTGGCCAATGTCTGGGCCGCGATTGGCGCGGGTGCGGGCGTGGTCGACGGGGCGATTGGCGGCCTGGGCGGCTGTCCCTTTGCCCCCGGCGCGGCAGGCAATGTGGCGAGCGAGGATGTGGTCTATATGCTGGACCGCGCGGGCGTGGCCACCGGGGTCGATCTGGCCGCGCTGATCGCTGCGAGCCACTGGCTGGCGGGGGTCATGGGCCGCCAATTGCCCGCGCTGGTCAGCCGGGCGGGGCCGTTTCCGCCGCGGCCCGCGCCGTCCGGCCCCGGCTGATCAGCAGGCCGACGCCCAGCGCCAGCACCATCACCGCCGCGCCGGTGGCAAAGGGGGCGCGCGGACCGATGCCGGCAAAGATGAAACCCGATGCCGCCGGACCCAGCACCCGCCCCATGCTGGATGCCCCCTGGGTCAGCCCCATCACCAGCCCCCGGTCGCCATCGCTGGTGGCATTGGCGGCCAAGGTGGCAAAGGCGGGATTGAACAGGCCGAGCCCGACCCCGGTGAGCATCAGCGCCGCCACCAGCGCCGTGCCATCCTGCGCCAGCGCCAGCGCCGCCAACCCGGCGGCATAAAATGCGACCCCCAGATTGGCTACCCCGGCGCTGCCCAGCCGCTGCGCCAGCGGGCCGGCGCCGCCCCCCTGAAGCAGCACCGAAACCACCCCGGCCGCGCCAAAGGCCAGGCCGACATCGCGCGGGCCCCAGCCGAACACATCCTTGCCCAAATAGGCGAACACCGTCTCCATCATCGCCGCTGATCCGATCACCAGCAGGGTGAACAGCGCCAGCAGCGCCACCACCGGCTTGGCACGCAGCACCGCCGCGATGCCCGGCGCGGGTGCACCCCCCGCCGCTGCGCGTGCCGCCGCCCGCCGCGCCGGGGTCAGGCTTTCGGGCAGGAAAAAGGCCGCCGCCACCGCCGCAACCACGGTGATGCCCGCCGACACCCAGCCGATCATGACAAATTGGGCAAAGCCGGGGGCATCGCCCGCCACCAGCCCGCCAATCGCCGGGCCAAAGATAAAGCCAAGGCCGAATGCCGCCCCCAGCAGCCCCATCACCCGGGGCCGGGTGGCAGCCGTCGTCACATCGCCGACATAGGCAAAGGCGGCGGCAATATTGCCCGCCATCAACCCGCCAAAGGCGCGCGATGCCGCCAGCGAGCCAATGTCACGGCTATAGGCCATCCAGACATAGGCGATGGTCGCGCCGACCAGACTGGCCACCAAAATCGGGCGGCGGCCATAGCGATCCGACAATTTGCCCCACAGCGGCGCGCCGACAAATTGGGCAAGCGAATAGGCCGCCATCGCCAGGGTGATTTCCGCCGGGCTGGCCCCGATCATGTCGCCAAAATAGGGGAATACCGGCAACACCACGCCAAAGCCGACCATGTTGATGAAAATGATCAGGAACAACAGCGCCAGCGTGCCGCGCGCGGCCGGCGCAGCGCCCTGGCATGGCGTTGGCGCGGGGGTGTCGGCAGCAAGGGGCGGGGGGTTGGACACGCTGGCAGCCTCTGATCTGGGGCATCGGTTGCGCCGGACGGCCCACCCCCGTTCGCCGTCCTTCGCGCCAAATCCCACCCGCTGTCCAGTCGGAAAATTTGCCCGCTGTCAATTTTTCTTGACAACTGAAACTGACAATAAGATTAGACGGTGGCGTGACTGGGGGGGGCTTCCATTCACATGGGGGCGGTCACGCGTTGATCATCCTCCCAGCCGGGGCGGTGCGTCCGTCCCGGCCGGGTCCTTAAGGGGCCAATACCGATATGCGCGTCAAATCTTTTTTGCTGCTCGCGGCCAGCTTGCCCGCGTTCGCCTCTCACCACGCTGCCGCTGATGGCGGCGCGGCCATGGATGCGGGGGCCGATGCCGACCGCAGCAACGATATCGTTGTCACCGCCCGCCGCCGCGAAGAAGTGCTGGAGGATGTGCCGCTGGCCATCGCCGCCATTGCCGCCGACGAAATCCAGCGCCGCAACCTGCGCCGCATCGACGATCTGGCGAACAGCGTGCCGGGGTTGACGTTCGACATTGGCGGCTTTCCCAACGACACCCGCGCCGCGCTGCGCGGGATGAGCGCGGAGCGCGGGCGGCCATCGGTGGCGGTGCTGCTGGACGGCCATGATCTGTCGGGCGAGAATCTGGCGATTGCCGGGGGTTCGTCGGCGCTGCGGGCCAATTTGATCGATGTCGAGCGCATCGAGGTCGTGCGCGGCCCGCAATCCACCCTTTATGGCCGCAACGCCTTTGCCGGGGCGATCAACTATATCTCGGCCAAACCGCAATTTGAACTGGGCGGCGCGTTGACGGGCGAATTGGGCAATTTTGGCCTGCGCGGGCTGGTGGGCCATATCACCGGGCCAGTGGTCCCCGGGCTGATCGCATTTCGGCTGCACGCCGCCAGCCGGGAAACCGACGGCTATTATACCCATCCGGTGAACGGCAGCCCGCTGGGCGCGGAACGGTCACAAGGTTTTGCCGCATCCGTGCGAATCACCCCGACCAGCAACCTGACCATCGATGCCCGCTATCAGTTGAGCCGCGACCGCCAAAGCGACAATGCCACCGCATTTCTGTTCCCCAACACCCGGGTGCCGGTGCCGGGCGGCACCTTTGCCGCTGGGCCGCCGGGCAGCCCGCAATTCCCCTGCCCCGCCAATTTGACGGGGCAGGCCCCGCCGATTGTCACCGCCTGCACCAGGGGCACTTTGGCGGGCCAGATCAATGCCGACATCCGCAATGTCGACATGAGCCTCAATCCGCTGACCGGGCGGGCACCTGCTGGCATGGAATCCTCGATTGATGTCGGCACCGCGCATATCAAGTGGGACACCGGCAGCTTTGGCGAGTTTCACTATAATTTCGGCTATTTGCGCAGCCGGTCCGACATTGAACAGGACGGCGATTTCCACAACCGCCCCGCCCCGCCGGGCTTTGCTTTGTCGCTGCAAGTGCTTCAGGTGCTGGATTACCGCACCACCCATTATGACCACACCGCCTATTGGACCTATGACCAGGGGCCAGTGTCGGCGATTTTCGGCTATCAGCGCTTTGACGAGACGGCGACGCTGGACAATGCCACCCAATTCTGGCTGCGCAGCCCGACCTCGCCGCTGGCGGGACCGCCATTTTTCCTGAACCGCGCGCCCACGCCCAATGCGCTGTTCCCGGTGATTACCCAGCGCGATACTGGCTATGACGGCTTTTTTGGCGGCATCGGGCTGGAACCCATTGCCGGGGTGAAGCTGAATGCCGAGGTGCGCTATAACCGCGACCGCATCCGCTATGATCTGTCCGGCTGGCGGCGACAGGATGTGTCACTGTCGAACCTGACCCCGGTGTGCAACCCGGCGCTGGCCCCCGGGGCGACGTTCAACCCGGCATCGCCCG